>JALHSU010000134.1 GCA_022865345.1 Candidatus Zixiibacteriota bacterium | reverse complement strand
TCAGAGGTTAGAATCCAGGACTAAGTTTGACTTAGAGATGATGAGGGAGATCGGCTACTGTCCTGGAATAGAGAATTACTCCCGACATCTGTCCGGCAGAAAACCTGGTCAAAGGCCTTACTGTCTTTTAGACTTTTTCCCTGAAGATTATCTGATGATTATAGATGAATCGCATCAGACCGTTCCCCAGATCAGAGGGATGTACGCAGGGGACAGGTCCAGAAAGGAGATTCTGGTTGAATACGGGTTCAGGCTTCCTTCAGCTTTAGATAATCGTCCCCTTTTCTTCAAGGAGTTCGAATCCATGATCCATCAAGTTGTTTTCGTCTCTGCTACACCAGCCGAGTTCGAGTTGGAGAGGAGCAAGGGGATGGTGCTTGAACAGCTCATCCGTCCCACAGGTCTAATTGACCCCAAGATCACTGTCAAGCCCCTGAAAAACCAGGTGGATGACCTGATGGAGGAGATAAAATCAAGAGTGGAGAGAAAAGAAAGAGTCCTGGTAACCACGCTGACCAAAAGGATGGCTGAGGACTTGGCAGATTATCTTTCCCAGTTAGGGATAAAAGTCAGATACCTCCACTCTGAAATAGATGCAATAGAAAGGGTAGATATCTTGAGGGGTTTACGCTTGGCAGAATTCGATGTGCTCGTCGGGATAAACCTTTTAAGAGAGGGTCTGGACCTGCCAGAGGTGTCACTGGTTGCTATCTTAGATGCAGACAAGGAAGGTTTCCTGCGCTCGGAAACATCCCTCATCCAGACTGCAGGCAGGGCGGCAAGGAATAAGGCCGGGGAGGTGATTATGTATGCTGATGCAGTTACAGACTCGATGAGAAAGGCGATCAGCGAGACCAACCGGAGAAGGAAAATCCAGGAGGAATATAACCAAGCTCACGGGATCACTCCACAGACGATCTATAAGACCAGAGAGGAGATTCTGAAAACCACCGCATTTGCGGATTCCAGGACCGAGTCCACAGTCAAAGAGGAGAAGATGGATTATCTGGACTTTTTGACCTTAGAGGACAAAATCGAGCATCTGGAAAAAGCGATGCGGAGCGCTTCCAAAAACCTGGATTTTGAAAAAGCGGCTTTTTACCGGGATGAGCTGAAGAAACTAAAAGAAAGCTATAAAACAAAAAATAAGAGAAATCGAAGGTTTTAATTAAGTCTATTTTTTTCGTAGGGGAGGGCGTGTCCCCTCCCTTTTTTTATTCTGAGTGAGCCTCACCCTTGCCCTCTCCTTATAATAAAAAGGAGACTTGGCATGTTTCTAAGGGAATAAATAGTTGCGTTATCTTTTCAGGTAGGGGCACAGCATGCTGTGCCCCTACACTCATAAAATCTGTAATCTAACATTTTTTACCTATGCAAGTGGATGCATTTTTTTTATTGCCGTTTGCATAAGAGAACTCTCCTGTTTGAAAATTTCGCAATTTGCAAAAGGGCTTCCTAAAAAATTCTGCTTGACAATCATTTTATCTTATTATAACCTCAGAGCTTATGAAAAGGTTTCTAATTGATAAAACCAGGGATCAACTGTTGCACATTTTTATCCCAGAGGCAGAGGATTTGCTTTAAATTGAGTAGAATCATAAACTTGAGGGGAGAAAATGAAACTTCTTAAAGCAAATTCAATCCTAATAACTTTAATCATCTTAGATTTTTCTTACTCTTTCTCTGGTGAGGTAAGCCCGGATCTGAAAGAGAAGTTTAAAGCCGTAAAGGAAGACGAATACCTGTCCTGTCTGGTGATGTTGAAAGATCAGGTTGAGCCAAAAGATTTAGTGCTTAATAAAAAATTAAAAACACAAAAAGAGAGACATTCCAGCCTGATCTACCAGCTCAAAAGTAAGCCGGAAAATACCCAGAGAGAACTTCTAAAATATTTGGATGAACAGAAAAATAACGGCTCAGTTAAAAGCTACCAAAGTTTCTGGATTGTCAACGGGATTCTGATATCTGCGACTAAATCAGAAGTCGAGAAAATCGCTTCACGTTCCGAGGTGCAGTTGGTTTCTCCTAACTATCCCGTTTCACTTATCGCTCCGGTGTCCGAAGCGATAAGCTCATCCAAAACTGGTGGAATAGACTATTTTCAGGCAACTGGAACAAGAGAATTGTGGAAAATGGGCTACACTGGCAAAGGCAGGCTGGTCTGCGGATTCGATACCGGAGTGGAATGGACGCACCCGGCTCTTTTCCATAACTGGAAAGGAGGCTTGCAGGGAGGGAACAGCAGCGCCTGGTTTGATCCCTACGGTTCAAGTTTTCCAGTTGACGCTAACGGACACGGGACCCATACTATGGGCATTATGGTAGGAATGACTCCATCTGAAACCTTAGGGGTGGCATATGACGCAGGCTGGATTGCCGCCGGAGTTATAGATCGGGGGAAGAGTTTTGACCAGACCATAGCAGATATCCTGCAGGCTTTTCAGTGGGCTATAGACCCGGACGGAAATCCCCAGACAACAGATGATGTGCCGGATGTGATCAATAACTCCTGGGGTATACCTTTAGCAGCCAAGCCTCCATGTGACCAGACCTTCTGGTCAGCGATCGACAACCTCGAAGCTGCCGGGATTGTAGTTATGTTTGCTGCCGGAAATGAAGGTCCTTTTCCTATGTCCATAAGGACTCCTGCTGACCGGGCTACCTCACCGACCAATAGCTTCTCAGTGGGAGCAGTTGATAATCGATACCCGGACTTTCCTATCGCCTCTTTCAGCAGTAGAGGTCCATCAGGCTGTGATGGTATAAGCATTAAACCGGAGATCTCTGCACCAGGGGTGGGAATTCGCTCAAGCTATCTGAATGGAACCTACAAAGCTTTAAGCGGGACATCATCTGCGGCTCCTTTCATCGCTGGAGGAGTTGCTTTGCTCAAAGAGTTTAACCCTGAGGCTACAGTTGAGGAGATAAAAAACGCCCTGCTTCTTTCAAGCACTGACTTAGGCCTGGCAGGCGAGGATAATGATTACGGCTGGGGATTGGTCAATCTGAAAAAAGCTCTGGATTTTATGCCGCCGCCTCCTTTTCCTAAAATCTGGCTGGACAGTAATTATGTGGAAAGCGATACACAGATTTATCCGGATGGTAGAACAAGATTAAAACTCTTCCTGGTCTTGAAAAACTATGGGGCAAGAGTTGATTCACTGAATGTTGTCCTTGAGAGCGTGGACTCATTAATCACCCTGGAAAAAGATAGCTTGTATTTTGATTCCATTGGTTCTAAGAAGGCAGAAGTCAATCTCAATTCTCCCCTGGTTTTATCATGTGGAAATAATCTTCCTGAGAATTACCAGACCTCTTTCCAGCTTAAGCTTTTCGATAATTCCGGAAACTATTCTGATTCCCTGAAGTTCTCATTGACTCTGAATTTAACCTCGAGTCGCAACATAGGAACGCACGATATCGGGAACTTAGCCTTTACACTATCCAATCTGGGGAGATATGGTTTAGGCGAGGGTTCAATTTGTCCTGCAGGAGGGAGAGGTTTTAGATTTCCCAAATCCGGAAAAGACAATCTGTTTGAGGGTGCTTTTTTAATTGGCAAATCCAGAACCCAGGTGATGGATGCGGCAAGAGACGGAACCGGCAAATTCTCCAAAGGTGATTTTGTCCCGTTGGGTGACTTTAACATAACTGTACCTGGAAAAATCTCAGACCAGGATGGGATAGGGGTTTTCTCAGATAGCGGGGCAATAAATCCAATCGGATTGGAGATCGAGCAGAGAAGCTTCGCTTTTGCCAATCCTCCGGATGACGATTATATTATTTTGGAGTTCACTTTGCGGAATAAAACTGCTGATACTCTTAAAGACATTTACCCGGGACTTTTCTTTGACTGGGATATAAGTCTTTCTTCTCCTGTGAATGATAGAGTCATGCTGGACACAGTTGAAGGCATACCTATAGCTTATCAATATAATTCTGCTTCCTCCTTATATCTGACTGTCCTGCCTCTAAGCCAGGCTCCGGCTTCAAACAAACTGATAGATAACCAGCTCTGCCTTTTTGATGGTTTTACTAAAGAGGAGAAGTATTTATACTTGAGCGGTGATACCCTATTACCCTCAGATACCTCTTCAAGTTTTTATGCGGGAGACTGGTCAATGCTTTCATCTGCGGGACCTTTTGTCATTCCATCACAGGAAAGCACAACTGTTGCTTTTGCAGTGGTAGCGGGGAATGATATTTCTGACCTTAAGGAGAATGTCAAAGCTGCTAAGATAAAATATTACGATGTAAGAACGGATGTAGAATCAGATGAAGAGGTTTTAATACCAAATAGCTTTAGTTTAAAGCAAAACTATCCCAATCCGTTCAACCCTTCCACCACCCTGCCCTTCAGTTTAAAGGTTCAAGGTTCAACGTTCAAGGGTCCCATCCACACCACCCTCAAGATTTACAATATCTTGGGGCAGCTGGTGAGAACACTATTGGATGAGGAGAAATTGCCCGGAAGATATGAGGTAGTCTGGGATGGAAAAGATGACAAAGGCAAAGAGGTCACAAGCGGAATTTATTTCTATCGCCTGGAATGTTCCGGAAGTACCGAAACAAGGAAGATGATTTTATTGAGATAGATTTTTTTTGTAGGGGCAATTCATGAATTGCCCCTAGGGGCTACAGGCTTGCCCTACGATTTTTTCTGAATAATTTTCTGAAGGCTCAGGAAGTCTCGGTTATAAAAAAGAATCTGCAGGCTCATCAAAAGCAAGACCAAATCCCGGATTAAAAGCCAGGCACCTTCTTTTTTGGCATTCGGGTCAGTGGTGAAACAGCCACAGGCGATGTCGACCCCTTTTAGGAAATTCACCGATAAGGCGATAGTGAAGCTGACCAGAAGTAAACCGAGGAGGATCGAAGAGCTCTCGATAAAAAGTCCCAGGATCAGGAAAAGACCACAGAATAGCTCTATCCAGGGCAAAGTGATGGCAAAAATGTTAATAAAAGAACCTGGCAGGATTTTGTAATTATAAACTATGCGGGCGAACTGGTCCGGATGCACAATCTTGTCCAGGCTGGCATAGAGAAAGGTTATTCCGACTATCAATCGAAAAAGTACAACCAGCCATTTATTGCCTATCAATTCTCTCATAAGAAAGCTAATTGGATTTTTGAACCGGCAGTCCGGCCTTGTTCCACTCGGTCCAGCCTCCGAAGAAAATCTTCAAGTTCCCAAATCCTTTGGTCTTCAAAAGTCGAGCCAGGAAAAGACTGGCTTCGCATTCTGTCCCATCGCAATAGGTGATTATATTCTTATCTCTTGATAGCAAAGGCTCGACTTTAGGGTAATACTGTTCAAACTCCTCAAAAGGCAGGTTCAGAGCCTTAGGGATGTGACCGGCTTTATAATCTGGCTCCAATCTGGCATCCAGAAAAATGGTGCTATGAGTCTGGAAATAGGTCATAGCCTGGCCCAGGCTTATTGCTGGGGGGTCGTCCTTTGAATAAGAATAGGGAACAATCAGGCTATCGGAAACTGCTTTTTTGCTCCAGTTTCCTTTGACTGTGATTCCTTCTATTGAGATTGAATTGTATGCAACTCCAATGATAAGGGAAAAAAAGACTATTAAAATAGCCTGAAGAAATATCCTGGACGAACCTTTTTTTAAGCTCATCTATTTTATTTGGAAAGGATGATTCCGCTGATCGGAAGGGTGTATCTGGTTTTCTCAGAGCCCTGTCCGGTAGAGCCTCCTGAAAAATCAAGGGTCAGATTGGTCTGGAAAGGACCAGGGGTGGCTTTACGATTTACCTGCAGCAGGATCTCAGCCTTTTCCTTAGGATTTAAACTGTTTTTTGAAATCTGGAAATCAATGAACTCCTTGGGTTTTTCTGCCACTGCTATCTGTAGAGGAGAAGTAGATTTGCTTAATATGGTGACTTTCATTTGGTTGTTTTTTTCTACCCTTATGGAATCAAATTTAACCTGTGGAGGATCGACTTGAAATAGTGGAAACTCATTTTCTATATTAGCAGTGAAATTAATATCCGAGAAGTTTGAGGTGTCTGAGGAAAAAATAGCTACCACCAGAGTCTTAGAACCCTGATAGTTTCTTGAGCTGAAGATAACCTCCAGAGAGGTGCTGTCCTTGGGAGCTAGGATGTCTTTCTTCAAAGGGGCATAGGTACAGGCACAGCCAGGTCTGACCTTTATGATCTGCAAGGTGTCATCCCCGGTATTCTTGATCAGGAAAAAATGGGAGACAACCGCATTTTGCGGGATGTAACCAAAATCCCACTCCTTTTCAGGCATAAAGATCTTCGGACCTATGACTGGCTTTTTTTGTGCCTGGGATGAGGAGAAAAGTAATAAGAAAAGAAAGATCGGGTAGAAGTAGGTTATTTTTTTCACAATTATCCTCCAGTCTTTCATCAGTTCATTTATAATAAGATTACGCTTTAAGAGATTAACAGTTGGGGGTCGATTTAAAAAAGATTAGGAAAGGTTGTCTTCATGGTAGGGGTTCAGGATTTTGAACCCCTACCGTTATTCAATCTACACTATTTAGTAGGGGCAATTTCCAGATGGATCCAAGTGGACATGAATTGCCCTTAAAATTCTTTTCTTATATCCTGAAGAAACCTGTCCAGCTTTGACGGCTGAGTATGATCTTCAGAAGAGGATAACCTATTAGGTAACAGGCTACTATTTCCCCGGCACCTACATAAACGACTGTTAACCAGTAAGGCAATTTGAAAAGAAAATGCAGATAGAGACTTACGCCAAAAGCGTTAAAAAGAACAGGGGGAAGAGGAGCAAGTACTGGTTTCCTTTTTTTGGATAAAAGGTAGGTGAAAAATCCTGCTATTAGAGTCAAAAAGCTTCCACCTACTATGTCATAAATACCCAGCCCTCCATATATATTTGCCAATAAACATCCCAGGAAAAGCCCGGGGATTGCGGATGAGGTTAAATAGGGGAGGACAGTCAGAGCTTCGGAGACTCTAATCTGAACAGGCCCGTAACTTATGGGTGCCAGAAGTATGGTAATTACTGCATAAAAGGCTGCAATTATTCCAGCCTGGGCTATATACTTAGGCGAAAAAGTCATAGGCATCGATTTTCGGGTAAAGAAAGGTCAATAAGTAATGATTGTCAATGAAAAATGATCAGTCTAAGGGATGCCAGCTCAAGCTCACATAGACCAAAAAAAGTTCATAGCCACTTTAGTGGCGTATATTTAGCCTGACTAAAGTCAGTCGGAAAGCGCTGTCCACAAAAAAATCCTTGCCTTTTGGGTTTGATTAGGTTTATTATTAATCTCAAATTTTCAAGAGTGGGTTTTTAGTTTTTTTCAGGAGAGATAAAGATGAAGATTCTAGTTGTAGGGAGCGGGGGAAGAGAGCATGCCATCGCCTGGAAACTTTCCCAGTCTCCGCTGGTTAAAAAGATTTACGCCTGTCCGGGAAATGCCGGGATAGCCAGTCTGGGAGATTGTATTGAGATTTCTTCTGAGGATATCAAAGGGTTAGCTGATTTTGCGGAAAAGAATTTAATTGACCTGACTGTGGTTGGACCTGAACAGCCCTTGATTCTGGGGATTGTGGATGAGTTCGAGAAAAGAAAGCTGAAGATCTTTGGACCTAAAAAAGAGGCTGCTTTGATCGAGGGAAGCAAGGGATTTGCCAAGGAATTTATGAAGAGATATCATATCCCAACTGCCAGTTTCAAGATCTTCGAACAAAAAGAGGAGGCAATAGATTTTGTTCGTTCTTCAGAATTCCCTTTGGTGATCAAGGCAGATGGTCTGGCTGCGGGCAAAGGAGCCTTCGTAGTGGAGGACTTGAAAAGCGCGGAGGAGGCAGTGGAGAAAGTGATGGTGCAGAAGATCTTTGGAGAAGCCGGTAGTAAAGTGGTGGTGGAGAATTTCTTAATCGGCGAGGAGGTGACAATCCTGGCATTTACAGATGGCAGGACTGTTCTACCTATGGTCTCCTCTCAGGACCACAAGAGGATCTATGACGGGGACCGGGGACCAAATACCGGGGGGATGGGAGCATATGCTCCGACATTGATAGTAAACGACAAGATGATGAAAAAGATTACCGAGGAGGTCCTGGAACCTGCCATCTTCGGGTTGAATAAGGAAGGGAGAGTCTTCAAGGGGGTTTTATATGCAGGTCTGATGATTACCGAGATGGGACCAAAGGTTATAGAATTCAACTGCCGGTTTGGTGACCCTGAGACTCAGGTAGTCCTTCCTCTGCTGGAGAGCGATCTGGCCGAAATTTTCCTTTCCATTGTGGAGGAGGAATTAGATCTGCAGGACGTGAAGTGGAAAGAAGGCTCAGCCGTATGCGTGGTTTTAGCCTCAGGCGGTTATCCGGATAAGTATGAAAAAGGGAAGGAGATCTTCGGGCTGAACAGAGTGGGGAATTCCAATGTACTGGTTTTTCATGCCGGGACTAAGAAGGCCGGCAATAGGATTATTACGAACGGGGGAAGAGTTTTGGGGGTAACCGCTTTTGACCAGACCATGGAAGGGGCACTGGGTAGAGCCTATTCCACAGTAGATAAAATAAGGTTTGACGGGATGCAGTACCGACACGATATCGGGTATAGGGCTACGAATGTGAGGAGAGAGTACTTTTGATAAAGGTTTCAAGGATTGAAGGGTTTAAGGGAAAAAAACAGTGAGTAGGAGTGCAAAAGCTTGCTTTTGCGAGCAGTAGAGGTTGTTTCATTGCGAGCCCGTAGGGCGAAGCAATGACCGGATTAATTTGAGGAAACAATATGAAGAAAAATCAAGTATTAATCGTTATGGGAAGCGAATCAGACCGGGAAGTGATGAATAAAACGGCTGAAGTTCTTTCAGATTTTGGAATCGGTTATGAGATAGTAGTTTCCTCTGCCCATCGCAATCCGGAGAGGACCAGAAAGTTGGCAAAAGAGGCGGAAAAGAAAGGGATAAACGTGATTATAGCGGGTGCCGGAATGGCGGCTCATCTGCCCGGAGTTATAGCGGCTCATACAAAACTACCGGTCATTGGGGTACCTTTGCCTTCACTTCCTTTTAAAGGGATGGATTCTTTTTTTTCCATCTTGCAGATGCCCTCAGGTGTGCCGGTAGCCACTATGTCAGTAGGCTCATCCGGAGCAAAAAATGCTGGGATTTTAGCGGCAGAGATTCTGGCGCTGTCTGACGATAAATTAAGAAAAAAGCTAAAGAAAGTAGGTAGTAGGTAGTAGATAGTAGACAGGGAAAAGAAAGAAGATAGTAGATAGCATATAGTAGATGGGGAAAAGATAGAATTATGAATAAGCAGGGAAAGGCAGAGAGGTTTGAGGATTTGGAGGTTTGGAAAAAGGCTCACAAACTAGTTTTGGGAATCTATAAGCTTACCAGAGATTTTCCAAAGGAAGAGAAGTTCGGGCTTGTTTCACAAATGCGTAGGGCAGCGGTTTCGGTACCGGCAAATCTGGCGGAAGGCTTCAAGAAGCGAAGCCTGAGAGATAAATCCAATTTCTACAACATAGCTCAGGGATCAATTGAAGAACTGCGCTATTATCTGATTTTAGCGAAGGATCTAAATTATGTTCCAGAGAATCAGGAATTAATAAACGCAACTGAGGAAATAGGTAGAATGCTGCACGGACTGATTAGAAGTATACAATAGACAGAGTTGAGTAGTTCCCTATATGCTGTCTACTACCTACAACCTACTTAAACCAAGGAGGTAAGATGTTAATCACTTTGTTTTTCTTGCTGATCGTCATCGGGGTGCCGATTCTGATAATAATCGGAATCTACAACCGGCTGGTGGTTTTGAGAAACCGGGGGGACAATGCCTGGCACCAGATCGATGTGCAGTTGGAAAGAAGGGCGGATTTAGTGCCGAATTTGGTCGAAACGGTAAAAGGGTATGCGACTCACGAGAGAGGAGTTTTTGAGGCAGTTGCCAAAGCCAGGACTCAGTGGGCACAGGCAGGTACTGTTAAGGAAAAAGCTGAAGCCAGCGATATGCTGACTTCTGCACTCAAGACTTTATTCGCGGTGGCAGAGAATTATCCGGAGCTAAAAGCCAACCAGAATTTCCTGATGCTTCAAGAGGAGCTGGCCGGAATCGAAAGCAAGATCGCTTATGCCAGGCAGTTCTATAACGATACGATTCTCTCTTACAACAATGCCCAGCAGGTCTTCCCCTCCAGCATCATCGCCAATATGTTCAACTTTAAACCAAGAGAATACTTCGAGGTGGAGGGAGCAGCCAAAAGAGAAGTACCGAAGGTAGGTTTTTAAAAAGGTCTAAAACACAGTGATAAATGGTAGGTCAGACATTCTTGTCTGACCCCTGAACAGGCAGGAATGCCTGTTCTACCGGATAGAAACCCGGTATGTCAGACATTCCTGTCAGATACAGAAATTAAGAGGCTCTACATGAAAATCCCAAAAGCCAAGGCAATTGAACTAATTGATAAGAAGATAAAAAAATTTGAGGATATTCTGAAAGAAGCTACTTATGAGAAAAGTTATAATGAAAATTATGATTTAGCATATAGTGGAACCGAGATGCTTCTTTCTGAACTATTTTCTAAAGAAGAAGCAAAGAATTTCAGAATAAATGTGACAAAACCATTTGCACTTCCAATTGTTGAAGAACCCAGTCACTCAGAACAATTAGCGCAATATCAGGGTCATATAGAGGTATGCATATCACAATTAAAAGCCTACAGAGAAAGAATTGAAAATTTTCGGAAAGATGAGGTTAAGAAAGCTAAGACGAAATCTTTAATCCCATTTGTATCAATGAGTTTTAAGAACGCAGATAGAGGCGTTAATCAATATGTCATTGGAATTCTGGATGCACTGAAAATTAAGTTTAAGACAGGAGAGAGATATTCCAAGCATAGTATACCCCAAAAAGTGAAAATGAAAAGTAGAATCCGTAGTTCTGATCTTCTTATTAGCATTTTTGTTAAACGGGATAAATTAGCTAGTGGAGGTTATACGACCCCCACATGGTTAATCAAAGAGCTCAATTTTGCACAGGGGAAAGGAAAAGATGTCATTGCATGGGTCGAAAAAGGCATCAAGGATATCGCCGGATTGAACTTGGAGAAAGAGCTTATTTACTTTGAGCGAGAAGATGTAAAAGAGATGGAAAAAGCTACAATAAAATTCCTTGAAGCCTTAAAAGAACACCAACTGATTTAAATCCAATATGTCTGACAATAAGAGTCGAAGAATTGAAGGCACAGACAGGAATATCTGTGCTACCGAGTGAAGGTCTGTTGCTGGAAGGTCAGACATTCCTTCTGACCTTAAAGAGAGAACAGACAAGAATGTCTGTTCTACCGAGGAAGTATGATTTATGAACAAATAACAGAGAACAAAAGAAAAAGCTTTTTGTTACTTGTTCTTTTCATCGCCTTTATCGTGTTCTTAGGGTGGGTTTTTGGGGAGGCCTATAATGCGGGCGAGACTGGAATTATCTTGGCTGTGGCTCTTGCCATCATCATCTCCTTTGTCACCTTTTTCTACGGAGATAAGATGGTCCTGGGTATAAGCCAGGCAAGGCCGGTTGATCCTAAGGAAAACCCGTATCTTTACAATACCATCGAGGGATTAGCAATTGCGGCAGGGGTTCCAGCTCCTAAAGCTTATATCATCGACGATACAGCTCCGAATGCTTTTGCCACTGGCAGAAATCCGCAGAATTCAGCTATTGCGGTGACCACTGGTCTTTTGCAGAAGATGAACCGTCTGGAACTGGAGGGGGTCATTGCTCATGAGATGTCGCATATCAAAAATTATGACATCCGCTATTCAACTCTGGTTGTCGTCCTTGTCGGGACTGTAGCCTTACTTTCTGACTGGATGGGAAGGAGTTTTTTTTACGGAAGAGGCAGAAGAGAAGGTAGAAGAGGCGGTGGAAATGCCATCATCCTACTTTTAGCCTTAATCCTGGTGATCTTAGCTCCGATTATCGCAAAACTTCTTCAGTTAGCCATTTCCAGGCAGAAGGAATATCTAGCAGACTCCTCAGGCGCTTTGCTCACCCGTTATCCGGAAGGGCTGGCTTCTGCCCTGGAGAAAATCTCCAAAGATACCGAACCATTAGAGGTGGCAAATAAAGCAACTGCCCATCTTTATATCGTTAACCCGTTACTGGACCACCGGAGCAAATTGAACAACCTTTTCGATACTCATCCGCCGACTGAAGATAGGATTAAGAGGTTAAGGGCGATGTCGTTCGTTAAGTGACAAATGACAGACAAAAGAAATGTGCGCGTAGCCGAGCCTTAAGGGCTCAGCAGCCGATAAAAGCTTTACGGCTCTGAAGCAGAGGTCAAAAACCTCTCCTTCGCTTTGATTCTTAGGAGAAAAATGGGGAAAAAGCTTTTCATTTTCGAAGACGACAAGTTCTCAAACTTCTATCCCTTGACTTACAACCGCCCGGTTTATGAGCTTCTAAGTGGCATTCTGAAAGTCAAGGATAAGTTAATCCAGCTTTATCCTGGGGCTGAGGTCTCCCTCCTCTGCCGGGATTATTTAGCTGAAGTCTTGAGACAGAAGACCTCTTACAAGGTCAATAACTTTAACCTAAAAAAAGAAGACCTTCTGCTCTTCCTGAATGGGCGGATGTTAGCAGAAGAGAAGCTTCCTCTAAAGATAAATTTCTCAACAAAAGAAAGAGCATTTACCTCGAAGGGTGAACTTCTGGCTTTATGTCTGAAAGGTGAGGATTTCAAAAAATACGAAGCTGAGGTTAAGACCCTATATAAGAAAACGAGTATTGAGTCGATATTAAAAAAGATAAAGAAAGTTGAGATTAGGTTCGAAGTCGTTAATTACCTCTGGGATCTTATTAGACTAAATCCCGAGGAGATCATAAAAGATTTCAGAAGGTTAAGCAAGGTTAAGAAAAATGACTTCAAAAAGGGGGTTGAATCTTCAGTTAAAATCTATAATCCAAAAGATGTTTATGTTGGTAAAAATTGCCGCATAGATGCTTTCGTGGTTTTAGATGCCAGAAAATGTCCGATTTATATTGATGAGAATGTGGAAATTCAGTCTTTCACCCGAATAGAAGGTCCATCCTGTATCGGCTCGAATAGTGTTCTGATGGGAGCGAAAATCAGGGAAGGGACAAGTACAGGACCTTTCTGCCGAGTAGGTGGAGAAGTAGAGAATTCAATCTTCTCAGGTTACGATAACAAGTATCATGACGGCTTTTTAGGTCATTCCTATGTGGGAGAATGGGTGAATTTAGGGGCAATGACCACTAACAGCGATTTGAAGAATAACTACGGCAAGATTAAAGTCCTTTTGAACGGAAAAGAGATCGACACAGGGCTAATCAAGGTTGGCGCAATGATTGGCGATCACGTTAAGACCGGCATCGGGACTTTACTCAATACCGGAGTGTATATCGGATTTGGCTCAAATATTTTCGGTGGAGGGATGGTTAATGAGAAATTCGTCCCCTCTTTTAGCTGGGGGAGTGTTATGGGATTTACCGAGTACAAGCTGGAGAAGATGATCGATACGGCAGAAATTGTGATGAAAAGAAGAGGGGTAAAGTTAACTTCAAAAGAAAAGAAGCTTTTCTCTGTATTGTTTGAATTAAGCAAACGGGAAAGGAGACTATAGCAAAAAAAGATGGAAGGCTGAAGTCTTCGCCAGGATCCTGCGGACAAGACCTTGACGGCCTTCCGCTACAATTACTCGATAGATGTAGCGGAGGTCTTCAGACCTCCACCACAGTAGGGCAAGACTTCTGCCTGGCAGAAAAAAAAGCCCGATGGGCCCTACAGAAGATTAATCAGTCATTGCGAGTCACCGGAGGGAACGAAGCAATCCTTTTACTTAAAAAAGAGAGATTGCTTCGTCGTCCAAATGGACTCCTCGCAGATGTAGTGCGATCCTTTTAGGGTCGCAAAGCGAGGCTGAAAGCCTCGCACTACGACTTTACAGGTTGACAACTGGTTTTTTAGATTATATAATCTATATGAAAAAAGGCAGAAAAGAGGAGAGAAGATGCCTGAACTGAGAAAAGACCCTATCATCGGCAGGTGGGTGATTATCTCAACTGAGAGGGGTAAAAGACCCTCTGATTTTGCTAACCTTCCTAAACGGAAGAAAAGCCCCCTTTGCCCTTTCTGTCCGGGAAATGAATCCTCTACCCCGCCTGAGATTTTAGCTTTCAGGCCATCTCTTTCAGAACCGAATAAGCCTGGCTGGACTCTCAGGGTTATATCTAATAAATATCCGGCTTTGAGGATAGAAGGCGATCTTAACCGGGAAGGAAAGGGCATTTATGATAAGATGAACGGTATAGGTGCCCACGAAGTTATAATCGAAACCTCGGACCATATAAAAGATATTCCAGATTATGAGGATAAAGAGGTTGAAGACGTGATCTGGGCATACATCTGCCGGATGAACGACTTGAAGAAAGACCAGCGCTTCAGATATATAATGATCTTCAAAAATCAGGGTGAGGAGGCTGGCGCCTCCTTAGAGCATAGCCATAGCCAGCTCATCGCCACTCCAGTTGTTCCCAAAAGGGTGAGTGAGGAAGTGGAAAGGTCCAAGACTTATTTTGAATATAAGGAGAGATGTATCTTCTGCGACATCATCAAACAGGAGATCTCTGAGAACGAGAGGGTGATCACCCAGAACGATTTCTTCATATCCATAGAGCCTTTTGCTGCCAGGTTCCCTTTTGAGACCTGGATTTTGCCCAAGTCGCATATCTCCCGCTTTGAGAGCACTAAAAAAGAAACAGTTCCAGCCTTAGCTAAAATTCTCAAAGAAACCCTGCTCCGTCTTTCTAGGGCGCTTAATAACCCACCTTATAATTATATCATCCACACCACCCCCATCCTCAATCATGAGGAACTGGAGGAATATCACTGGCATATTGAGATTATACCAAAACTCACCCGGGTGGCAGGGTTTGAATGGGGGACCGGTTTCTACATAAATCCCACTTCTCCGGAGGATGCGGCTAAGTATCTAAAGGAGATCGAAATATAGTCTGAAGGCTACAGGTTAAAGTCTAAAATCAAAAAGCAAAAAAGGAGTAAAGTTGGCAAAAGATAAACTCAGGGTACTTCTTGTATCTCCGGAAGTTGTTCCTTTCGCTAAAACAGGAGGTCTGGCTGATGTGGCTGGTGCATTATCTAAGGTCTTGTCCCGAATGGGATGCGAGGTAAAAACAATCCTGCCAAAATATAAAATGGTGGATGAAAAAAAGTATGGCTTGGAGAATATCGACAGCTTTTTGCCGGGAATCAGGATAGCGGAAAAGGAAGTAAAATTCAAAATAAAGAAGTGCCATCTGCCGGATTCTAATGCAGAATATCTTTTCCTGGAAAATAAGGAGTTTTTTGACAGAGACGAGCTTTATGCGGATAAGAAAACCGGACAAGATTATGAGGATAATGATGAAAGATTTATCCTTTTTGCCAGGGGAGTTCTTGAAACCATAAAGGCTTTAGACTGGAAGCCAGACCTAATCCACTGCAATGACTGGCAGTCAGCTTTGATCCCGGCTTACCTTAAAACCATCTTAGAAGAGGAGCCTTTTTATAAGAACATAGCCACGCTTTTGACCATTCACAATATCGCTTATCAGGGGAATTTCCCTAGGAGCACCTTTGACAAGCTTGGACTCAAAAAGGAGCTTTTTTATCCCCTGAGCCCTTTTGAATACTGGGGTGGAGTGAATTTCTTGAAGATCGGGATTTCCTATGCTGATCTGATAAACACGGTAAGTGAAAAATATGCGCAGGAGATTCAATCCGGGCCAGAGTTCGGGTACGGGATGGAGGGGATATTAAAAGATAGGACCAGGGATACATACGGGGTATTGAACGGGGCAGACTATGAGGAGTGGAGCCCGGAAAAGGATAAACTCATCCCTTATAATTATGGAAAAGGTAATCTTCAGATAAAAAGCAAAAATAAAGAATTACTGCTTAGACAAGCTGGTTTGGAAACAGACCGAAACGAACCTTTGATCGGGATGATCTCCAGACTGGCTGACCAGAAGGGGTTTGATTTACTCCATGAGATAGCTGATAAACTGTTGTCTTTGGGGGTCAAATTAATAATTTTAGGCACGGGCGAGCAGAAATATCACATATTCTTATCCGGGCTGGAGAAAAAATATCCGGATAAAGCGAAAATATACTTGAAATATGATAATAAACTCGCTCATCTGATCGAGGCGGGCGCAGATATTTTTCTTATGCCTTCAAGATATGAGCCGTGCGGCCTGAATCAAATGTACAGCTTGAGATATGGGACTGTTCCAATAGTGCGTGAAACCGGTGGTCTGGCAGATACCATTCAAGATTATGATACTCAAAACCAGAAAGGAACGGGTTTTGTTTTTAAAGATTATAATGGAGATGAACTTCTCTCGGCCATAAAAAGGGCTTTGATTCTTTTCAAAGACCGGACTGCCTGGAAAAACCTTATGCTTCAGGGGATGGAAAAGGATTTCTCGTGGGAGGCTTCGGCCAAAAAGTATATACAGCTTTACAATAAAGCAGTGGCAAAAAAGAGGCGATAGTCCAAAGTCTAAAGTCAAACAGCCAAAAGGAGAAGACTCCCTGGATCGGCATAATCCGGGATACCTTATAGAAATAAGGAGAAGGATAGCGAAAATTTTATTGACAAGTTTTTTCTGAACGTATATCTTAAAACTCACAAGCGGGAATAGCTCAGTTGGCTAGAGCGTCACCTTGCCAAGGTGAATGTCGCGGGTTCAAATCCCGTTTCCCGCTCCAGGATAAGTGATGAAGTGATACAGTGATTAGTGATTAGTAAAAAATCACTTTATCACTTTATCACTTTGTCACTCTAATTTGGCGGCTTAGCCAAGTGGTAAGGCAGAGGTCTGCAAAACCTCGATTCTCCGGTTCAAATCCGGAAGCCGCCTTTGAATACAGTTTAAAAATTTAAGAGTTTAAAAGTTTGGAGTTTGAAGAAAAAAATCAAATACAGGCAGGGCTTAATTGGTAAGGGCTTGATTCATCAAGCCCTTTAATTTCATCACAAAATTTATAGTTGACAAGCTGAAAAGTAGGGGCGACCTTCCTTCGACCCTGCTCAGGACGGTGGGCCTGTTGAACCGTGTGGTCGCCCGAGAGTGGTAAATAGAGTAAGAGGGGACCCCCCGTAGGGGATTTCGCAAAGCTCAACAAGCCCCTCTCCAACGAAGGGAAAAAGCAGATGGTTGAAAAGTTTGAAAAAGAGATCAAAGGGTTTCTAAAGAAAAATGCGGATGAGAAGATCGTTCAGAAATATGCCCGCTATTTTAAAGAGGGATACGACGCCTATGGAATTGACCCGGATAAATTTCAGAAGAAAAGAGAAGAGTGGTTTGAATCCTGTCAGAAAAATCTGACCGAGGATGAACTTCTCGCCTTGTGCGAAAACCTGATTAAGACAGGCAAGTATGAAGAGGCTTCGGTCGCCCTCGATTTCTTCATCCGATTAAAGAAAAACTACAACAAAAAACTGTTCGAGGTAATAGGAAAATGGTTTCAGAAATATATAGTAAACTGGGCGCACTCTGATTGGGCTTGCGGTGCCATCTTATATTTCTTCATAAAGGATAAGATGGTCCCTTTAAAGGAGCTTATGGAGTGGACTGAGTCCTCTTCTAAATGGAAAAGAAGAGCGGTTCCAGTAACCCTGGTGAAGCTGGTCTCAAAAGATGATTATATAAAGGAAGGCTTGTCAGTTGCCCGGAAGCTGATCCTTGATCCGGAAAGGGTGGTTCACCAGGGAGTGGGCTGGCTTCTACGGGAAACCTGGAAAAAAGCACCAGAGAAGGTGGAGGATTTTCTCTATAAATGGAAAGATAAAGCTCCCCGGCTGATAATCCAGTATGCCACCGAAAAAATCTCTAAGGAGAAAAGAAAGAAGTTCCGAAGAAGTTCATAAGATGCGGATAAAACAATAAGCAAGCAGGTTGTCCCTCCGTGGGTGCAATTTTCAAAAAGAATTCTTGACAGAAATATATAATTCCATATTATAATCGATTCTAGAGAGGTCGAACTTGATATTTTTAGGGTGGGGAGGACTATAAACTAACAACTATCCACCAACCACTTTTTTAAAACGCCGGAGTGGCGGAATAGGTAGACGCAAGGGACTTAAAATCCCTCGGTGATTACTCACTGTCCCGGTTCAATTCCGGGCTCCGGCATTTCGATATGTAGGGGTTCAAAATTTTGAACCCCTACTTTTAATAAACCATGCAAGGCTAATGCCTTGCCGTACGATTTTCCCCTTTCACAAGCATACCCCGTAGGATGGGTTTGACAATTTTTGTAGGGGCGAGGTTTCCTCGCCCAGCGTTTAGTTCATCTACGTGCGGTAGGTGTGAACTTTTTTTTGCACGGCTGAAGTCTGAAGACCTTGACGGACTTGCCATACTCTTTTCCCAGTGCGATCCTTTGTGGCCGCTCAATTTTTTTTCGTTGGGAAATTCCTTTCCCGCGATGATCCGTCTGCATTTTTTTTCTTGCAGAATCCAAAATTCTTTACTATTATAAAATTAATTTTAAAATTATCGCTTGACTTTCTGAAAATAGAGAAATCTTTTCTGATATTTTTCTTGTAATTGCACTACAAAAATCGTAAATTCAAAAAGGCCTTGTAGAAAAGTATTTAATCTTTTAGACAAGGAGGGTTATGATGCAAAGAACTTTAGAAAGTCCCTGGTAAAGGAGATAAATAAAATTCTGTTACATTTTTCAACAGACAGATATTCAGAAGCATACATAAGATCGCAGAGCCGATCTGGGAGCAGGAGTTCGCTGCTAAATTTAGAGCACAGGTTTGAATCAAATAACCTTTAAAGGGCTATAGGGACAAGATGAAGATACTTTTGGTTAATCCCCCGGCTATTAACTTTTATCACCGGATCGGGCTTAAGCTTCCGCCCCTGGGTTTAGCATATTTAGCCAGCATCCTGAGGCAGAAGAAACATCAGGTAAAAATTGTGGATCTGAACGTGGAGTCTCTGGATTACCGGTCTCTTCCCTATAGAGAGTTTGACCTGGTGGGGATTTCAGTTGATACCACCCGCTACCCGGTATCACAAAAAATTGGGCAGACCGCTAAAGGACGTGGAGTCAAAGTGTTGATGGGCGGACCTCACGCCACCTTTTTCGATGAGGAGATTTTGAGTTCTTCTTCGGCTGATTATGTGATAAGAGGTGAAGGAGAGTATGTTATCCTGGATTTAGCGGATGCACTTGGAAATGATGGGGAGATCGGAAAAATTGGGGGTCTTTCCTACAGGGAAAACGGAACCTGGGATAAAAATCCTCCTCGTCCCTTTATCCAGGACCTTGACTTTCTCCCTTTTCCTGCGCGCGACCTTCTTCCATTGAATCTGTATACTCTTAACATGGGGAAAAGGTACTCTGCCACTATGGTTACCTCCAGGGGCTGTCCGTTTGATTGTGATTTCTGCTCCTGCTCGCAGTTCTCCGGGGTAAAATGGAGAACCAGGTCCGTTGACAACATCATCGACGAGGTCTCTTTTCTTTATAACCATTACGGGTACCGTGCCATCTCCTTCTTAGATGACAATTTCACCCTGAATCCCAACCGGGTTGTTGATTTCTGCGAAAGGATTCTGCAAAAGGGGTGGGATTTAGAATGGTGGGCTTTTTCCAGGATAGATACCATCGTCAAAAATGAAAAAATGGTTCAGTTGATGAGCAGAGCCGGGTTAAGGCAGGTCTTCATCGGGTTTGAAAGTGGAGATCAAGAGACCTTAGATGGATTCGGCAAGAACTTAGAAGCGGACACAGCTTTCAAGGGTATGGAGATCTTAAAGAAAAATAAAATCGATGCCTGGGGAAGCTTTATCATCGGGTGTCTGGATGAGACCAGCGAGATGATCAAAAAAACCATACGCTATGCCAAGAGGCTTGACCCGGCTTATGCACAGTTCTCCGTTTTAACCCCCTATCCTGGTACCCGTCTTTACGACTCGGTAAAAGACAGGCTCTTAACTGATAACTGGGAGATATACTGGGGAGGTCAGCCAGTTATACGCCTGGATAAAATTACTCCTAAGGAGCTGCAGAGATTGATCATCCGGGCTTATCTCTCTTTCTACTTAAGGCCCAAGAAGTTTTTTCAACTTACCCTGCCTTATATTTATAAAATCCTCTGGGGATACAAAAAGAACGGGAAGATTCCTTTAGAGAAAAAGGATAACGACTGGGTTCCTACTAAAGAAGCTCTAACAGCTTAAAGATAAGTTTGCTTATGAATTCGGCTACAGGAAATCAAGGAGTGCTCTATCTGGTCAGCACCCCGATCGGCAATCTTGAAGACATAACTTTACGGGCTCTCAGGGTTTTAAAGGAAGTGAATTTGATCGCGGCCGAGGATACCAGAAAAACCGGGATACTCCTTAAAAATTATTCGATTTCCAATCAGCTTACCAGCTATCATGATTTCAACAAAGAGAAAAAAGCTTATGATTTACTCCAGTCTCTTAAATCCGGAAACTCGATTGCTCTGGTCTCCGATGCCGGCACACCGGGAATCTCGGATCCGGCTTTTCTTATGGTCAAATTAGCCATCCAGGAAGGTATCAGAGTGGAATCCATACCAGGGCCTACTGCATTTGTCTCGGCCCTGATAATTTCAGGTCTGCCCACGGATAAGTTTATCTTCGAAGGTTTCCTTTCGCCCAAATCCGGAAAAAGAAAAAAAAGGATTCTGGATCTGTCCGAGGAAAAAAGAACTTTGATCTTTTATGAATCACCTCACCGGTTTTTGGAAACTTTAGAGGATATATCAAGTATACTTGGAGACAGAAGAGCCTGCATTGCCAGGGAGTTGACCAAGAAGTTCGAGGAGGTCAAAAGAGGAAAGTTATCAGAGATAAAAGAATACTTCGAAGCTGCTAAAGTCCGAGGAGAGTTCGTCCTGATCGTGGAAGGAAAAAGGGAATAGAAAAAGGAAGAAGGAAGATGAGAATCGTAGGGCAAGGCTTCAGCCATGCGAAAATACGAACCTGAGGGTTCAAGGTCTGGAGGTTCAAAACCTCTGTGGTGGCGAAAAAAACTAAGATGAATAAAAAGCCTTTATTCCTGCCAGTTGACTGGGTGACCATTATCTATCTTTTAGCTTTGAGTTTCATCATTCTCCTTTTTCATCATGTCCAGCCCCCCTGGTATTATTATCTTATTTTCAATTTCTCAATAATATTTTTAGTTCTGGCAATTGTATACTACTTATCTTCTCCTGAAAAAAAACTGGCGATATTCTTCAGGCACTGGTATCCAATATTTCTTTTCACCTTTTTGTATGAGGAGACCCGCTACCTGGTTCATCTAATTTTTCCTGGGTTTTTCGATTCCTGGATCAATTATTTGGAATTAGCCATTCTGGGGAATTACCCCACCATCTTTTTAGAGAGATTCTCCTTCCCGATTCTGAATGAATATTTTCTGATGGCATATTTTTCCTATTATTTTATCCTGCCGATTTTAGGAATTGCCCTTTATTTCAGAGGTAAATTGAAAGAGTTCGATAGTTTAGTCTTAGCGTCGGCTATATCTTTCTACATCTCCTATTTAGGTTTTATCTTTTTCCCGGTAGAAGGACCCAGGTGCGCGCTGGCATCTTTGCATCAAACGCCGATCAAGGGATTTATCTTCGCGCCCTTAGCCCAGTGGGTAGTAAAAGTGGCTGGACTTCACGGCGGCTGTATGCCCAGCTCGCACGTGGCAGTCACTATGGTGGTATTCGTCTTTGCTTACAAGTACACCCGCCGGCTGTTTTATTTTCTGGGACCCTTGATCCTGAGCCTTTTCATAGGTACTATCTGGGGAAGATTTCATTACATTTCAGATGTGATAGCCGGAATCCTGGTCGGAATCTTCAGTCTTTATCTGGCGAAAAGGATTGAAAAAGATCGGAAGAGGAAAAAGCAGCAGTATACCATTCAGGAAAAAGATTTTTCGCTTGACTTAGTTCGGTCTGAATGATATTATAATTTTTTTAGTGATAAAGATGACGGAGATAAAACTTTTAAATAAACATCTGGTGAACGGTTTCCTGACCGTAACCGAACCTTTAGCCAGGCTCCTGGTGAGTCTGGATGTTCACCCGCATGTAGTGACATTTGCCGGGCTGGTCTTCAGCCTCCTGGCCGCTTTATACTTCATCCAGGGGGCATTTCTCTATGCCGGGATAATGATCATCCTGGCAGGAATCTGCGATGTGCTGGACGGAAGGCTTGCCCGGGAGACCAATAAGATCAGCAAGTTCGGTGCTCTGTTCGACTCCACCATCGATCGCTATTCTGAGGTTTTGATCTTCCTGGGGCTGGCTACCTATTTTCTTCGCCAGGGCTCATATCTGGTGCTGTTGATAATCTTAGCCATTGCCGGTTCCTTTATGGTCAGCTATACGCGGGCCAGGGCAGAGGGGCTGGGCATAGAGTGCAAAATAGGACTTATGCAGCGCCCGGAGAGAATGACTTTTCTGGCGTCCGGGGCTATCTTAGGCTCGATCCCCGGAACCAGAAGTTTTTTTTTGGTGCTTTCTTTATGGTTAATAGCTGTTTTCGCAAATATTACCGTGGTGCAGAGGATTATCTACATTAAGAAAAAACTGGAGGAAACTTGAAGGAATCTTCAGGAAAGGAGAGAAGAATGGGCAAAGTCAGGGTGGCAATTATCGGAGTGGGGAATTGTGCCTCCTCCTTTGTTCAGGGAGTTGAATATTACAAGAATGCCAGAGAAAACCAGTTTATCCCGGGAATAATGCACGTTGATTTAGGTGGGTATCATATCCGGGATATAGAGTTTTCTGCCTGCTTTGACATAGACAAAAACAAAGTGGGCAAAGATTTGAGCGAGGCAATTTATACCTGGCCAAACAATACCTACAAATTCTGTAAAGTTCCCAATCAGGGAATACCGGTTCACCGGGGTATGACTCATGATGGGTTGGGCGAGTATCTTTCCAAGATAATCGAGAAAGCTCCGGGACCGACTGCGGATATCGTGAAAATACTCAAGGAGACCAAGACCGACGTGGTGGTCAATTACCTCCCGGTAGGTAGCGAAGAGGCAACCAAATGGTATGTGGAACAGGTGCTGGAGGCAGGATGCGGGTTTGTTAACTGCATCCCGGTTTTCATCGCCCGGGAGAAATACTGGCAGAAAAGGTTTGCTGACCGGAATCTGCCAGTGATAGGGGATGACATTAAATCGCAGGTAGGGGCAACCATAGTTCACCGCGTGCTTACCAGGCTTTTTCGAACAAGAGGAGTAAAGTTGGAAAGGACCTATCAGCTAAATGTAGGAGGAAACACGGATTTCCTCAATATGCTGGAAAGGTCAAGACTGGAATCAAAGAAAATCTCCAAAACGGATGCGGTAACTTCTCAGTTAGATTATGATTTAGGCAGGGATAATGTGCATATCGGTCCTTCAGATTATGTTGCCTGGCTGCTGGATCGCAAAACTGCCTATATCAGATTAGAGGGGAAAACCTTCGGGGACGTTCCTTTGAATCTGGAACTGAAATTAGAGGTCTGGGACTCGCCCAACTCAGCCGGCGTGGTTATCGATGCGGTCAGATGCTGCAAATTAGCTTTGGATAACGGTCTTTCAGGAGCGATGGAAGCACCCTCCTCTTACTTTATGAAGTCTCCTCCCAAACAGGTCACAGACGAAGAGGCAAGGGAACAGACAGAAGAGTATGTCCACAAATATGCGGCGAAGCCTACGGTTGAAAAGAGAAAGACGGCCGAGTCGATAAAAGCTTTACGACCCGTAGGGAAGAAAAGATAATCTGAGATGAGAATGTTTGATCTTTTATAACATAAGAGGTGGTGATAAACCACCTCTTTGTTTTGAATGTAGGGGCGAACCTGCGTGTTCGCCCAAAGTTCTTGAATTGTGGAACAGACATCTTGTCTGTTCTCTATGGTCAGGCAGGGATGCCTGACCCACTAAAATAGGAAAAGCAAAAAATGATATGGAAGGCATTCTAATTACATTTGAAGGGATCGATTATTCCGGAAAAACCACCCAGGCAAAAAAACTTTTCAATTATCTGAAAAAAAAAGGTCATAAGGCCATGCTCTTGAGGGAACCGGGTGGAGAAAAGGTTTCCGAGAATATTCGTCAGGTACTTTTATCCTCCGGAAATACCGGAATGGATCCTTTGACCGAGCTTCTGCTCTATGAGGCTGCCAGAGCTCAGCTTGTCTCCAGGGTAATCCTGCCTGCCTTAAGACAGGGTAAACTTGTAATCTGCGACCGGTTTTATGATTCGAGCTTAGCTTATCAAGGATATGGCAGGGGTCTGGATATAAAGATGATAGAATATCTTAATAAAATCTCCGTTTCAGGATTTCAGCCAGATTTGACGATTTTGATCGATATTCCCATTGATGTTTTTTCTAGTCGGATGAGACAAAACAATAAGAAAAAAGACAGGATTGAAAAGGAGAAGATAGATTTTTACAAAAGGGTCAGAGATGGATATCTGAAGATAGCCAGGAAAGAGAAGAAGAGGTTCAAGGTGATCGATGGTGGTGGAAAGATTGAAGAAGTCTGGAAGGAGATTAAAGGAGTCACAGATATCTTCTTAGAAGATTGGAGATAAAAAGAACGGTGGAAAAGTTGAAGCAGATAAATTATCCCATAGTTGCTAAGCCGCATACATCCATGTATTTAATGCATAAGTACTGGGCGCGGAAGCCTCACAATGTGGTTGCGGAATACATCAAAACCTATTCAAAACCGAATGAGATTGTTCTTGATCCATTTTCGGGGTCAGGTGTTACCGCAATCGAGTCGCTAAAGCTAAATCGTAAAGCGATTGCGGTAGATTTAGACCATTTAGCAAACTTTATCACATATTGCACTCTCTTACCAGTGGATTTAACAGAGTTCTCCAGGGTATTCAGGAGAATTGAGAAAAAAGTGAAGGAGAAGATTTATCACTTATATCTTACTAAGTGCTCGAAATGCAAGAAAGAAACAATTGCTGAGGCTATAATCTGGGGTAAAAATACGCCCAAAGAGATAAGATATACTTGTGATTGCGAAAACGGAACCCAATGGAAAGACGTTACTAAAGACGATTCTAAATTGTTGAAGGAAATAGAAAAGATGGATGCTACCTACTGGTATCCTCAGAATGAGCTTATATGGAATACAAGGGTCAATGTTCATAAGGGAACAAAAGTATCTGATTTATTCACGAGGAGAAATTTATTAGCTTTATCTAATATTTATAACGAGATAGAGGCAATTAAGGATAAAACAATAAAAGAATTAATGCGATTTACCTTTTCATCTGCACTACCTCAAGCCAGTAAGATGGTTTTTGTCATTAGACAAAGAGGAAGAAAGACTGGTAAAACGGTAGAGGGGAAAAAAGAGGTGGGCAGCTGGGCGACAAGAGGTTACTGGGTTCCATCTGAATATTTTGAGATAAATGCCTGGAATTGTTTTGATGAGCGGTTTAAAAAAGTGGTAAGAGGAAAAGAAGAATCCAATGAATTAATTAAAAATTTTAAAGAAGGAAGTGAATTCTCAGACCTTGATAATAATGCAAATATATTATTGTTGACTCAGTCATCTCTGGATCTGTCAAATATCCCGACCGATAGTGTTGATTATATATTTACGGACCCTCCTTACGGTGATAGCGTTCCTTATTTAGAACTAGATTATATGTGGAACTCATGGTTAAAGTTTCCCGTGAATTTTGAGGACGAGATAATTATAAGCGATAGCCCGGCGAGAAATAAGGATTTTGAATTGTACGATAAAATGCTTAAAGTTGCATTTAGAGAAATTTTTAGAGTTCTAAAATCAGGTAAATATCTGACGGTAACTTTTCATAATACAGATATCAAAGTCTGGAAATCTATTATAAATGCAGTTACTTATGGAGGATTTGATTTAGAGAAAATTACTTATCAGCCGCCTGCACGTCCTTCCGCCAAAGGGCTTTTACATCCTTATGCTAGCGCAGTTGGAGACTATTACATAAGATTTAGAAAACCAAAGAGCGTTAAGCCCAAAACAGAAGAAGAGGTAAGTGAAGAAAGATATAAAAAGGTTGTTTTAGAATCTGCAAAGAAAATATTGGCGGAGAGGGGCGAGCCGACTCCTTATACCTATATCCTGAATGGCATCTATGTTGAATTAAAAAAAGAAGGAGTATTTTTAACTGGAGCGACTAATGTAGATGAGGTGATGAAAGAGTTTCTCTACAAAGAATTCTGCTTGATTAATGTTTTTGATGAAAAAAGCAAACCGATAGGGCAGAAATGGTGGTTTTTAGACCCAAAGACAATTCCATATTTGGAGCTGGTACCTTTAGCTGATAGAGTTGAAACAGCTATTGTAGATGTGCTGAGAAGAAAGGTAAAAATCAGTTTCGATGACGTGCTTCAGGAGATTTTCATTAAGTTCCCCAATGCCTTGACTCCTGAACCTTATGATATCAAGACTTTGCTTAAAGAATATGCCAAGCCAACCAAGGATGGCAAATGGTTGCTTAAGCCTTCAGTTAAACAGAGAGAATCGGAGCACTCAAAAATGATTTATTATCTGGCAATTATAGGGGAAAAACTTGGTTATAAAATCTGGATTGGCTCAAAAGAACAGAGTCAGGTTTTTGAAGGTAAGAAGTTAACAGAGCTTTGTAATGTTAAAATAAAAGCCCTGACAAATCTAACTAAAGAACAATTAGAGAGAATAGAGAACATAGATTTGTTGTGGTGTAAAGACAATAACATAATAAGCGAATTTGAAATCGAAAACACGACTAGTATTACAGAAGCCATAGTCAGGGGTTCTCATATACCGTTTGAGATTAATCGGTATATAGTCATACCAGATGAGCGAGCAGACCTTCTCATGAGAAAAATTAAGGAGCCAATTCTGGAAGATAGGATAATCGATGATAATTGGAAGTTCATCTACTATACAAAATTAGAAGAATTTTACTCTTGGACAAAGAGGAAAAAAGAGCTTCACTTAAATTCTTTCAAAGCGATTGTCTCCAATAAAGTTGCACAAGACGAAACGGGCCAAATAAAATTGTTTGATGAAGATATTTAATTCATTAAACAGATTTTTCCGGAGTGAATATGCCTGAGATAAAATTGAAAAGCTCAAGTCTGATTCTTTTGGTTATAGTTATCACTGTTCTGGTTTTGGTTCTTAACAGTGCGTTTAGATTTCTGTCTTTTCAGAAATATGATGAGCTGGACGAGGCGGCTTCTCTGATAAGTTCCAATTATGTAGACAAGATAGAGAAAGAAAATTTAATCCGGGATGGGATCAAAGGGATGACATCAGATCTGGACCCTTATTCAGATTATCTGGATAAAAAAGAGCTGGCCGGGCTTTTGGAGGAGAGCAAAGGTGAATTTCAGGGCTTGGGAATGGAGATTGCTGTCAAAGAAGGGTATCCGACAGTTATCTCGCCGATAGAAGACGGCCCAGCCTATAGAGCAGGAATAAAAACCGGGGATAAGATCGTCAAAATAGGAGATCAATCGGCTAAAGATATGTCCGCTGACCAGGCCCAGCAAAGACTAAGAGGTCCAAAAGGTAGCAGGGTTAAGCTCGCGGTTGTTAGAGAGGGAATCAATGATACTCTGGAGTTCAATCTGAAAAGGGACGTGATAGAAATAAGAAGCGTAACCTTTGCAGGGGTGATCGAGGACAGGATTGGGTATGTCAGGTTGACCAGATTTTCGGAAAATGCGCCCACTGAGTTAAGAGAAGCTTTAAAAGAATTGAAAGAGAAGAATATAAGCGGGTTGATCTTAGATTTAAGAGGAAATCCTGGCGGGCTTTTGCAGGAAGCGGTTGGGGTAGCAGAGCTTTTTTTAAAAAAAGGGGAGTTAGTAGTTGAAATAAGGGGAAGAAGAGATCCGGATACCAGGAAATTCTATACCTCTGCCAGGCCTGTTTTTGAGAACCTCCCGATGATCGTCCTGGTTGATTACGGCTCTGCCTCGGCCTCTGAGATCTTGGCAGGTGTCATTCAGGACCAGGACCGGGGTTTGATTTTAGGTGACACCACTTATGGCAAAGGAGCAGTACAGACCCTGTTTGAGCTGAGAGGGGATAAAGGCTTGAAACTGACCACTGCTAAATATTATCTCCCAAGTGGCAGGCTGATTCAAAAGGAGAGAGGAATAAAAGAAGTCTCCGATACTATCACCTCGGCAGAAGAGCAACCCCGTCAGGGTGGTATACCCCTGCAACAACAGACAGAGAAGAAAATTTACCTTACCAGTAAAGGCAGAAAAGTCTATGGGGGTGGAGGGATTGTCCCGGACATAATCATCCCGGATCCGGTTTACCCTCCTTTGATCCAGAAAATTTTTCAGGAGGGATACTTTTTCTATTTCGCGGTTCATTATACTGTCGTACGTCCCGACATCTCAGAGAATTTTCAGGCAGATGAAAAAGTGCTGAGCGATTTCAGGGAATTTCTCAAATCCAAAGATTTAGAATACACGACTGCTTCCGAGTCTGAACTAGAAAAACTGAGGAAAACTATTTCCCAGGAGCAATACCTTTCCTCAAAGAGCGAATCAGGAAGCAGGTTGAAAGAAGCTCTGGACAGATTAGAGTCGATTTTAGAACAGGAGAAGAAAGTTGAGTTCGAGAAGGACAAGAGCCTTTTGAAATGGCAGATCGAGGAGGCTATCCTGACCACTAAGTTCGGACCTAAGGCAAGATATAAACTCTGGTCAAAATACCAGGAGCAGATAAAAAGGGCGGTTGAGATTTTGAAGAATAAAGATGAATACAGTAAGTTTTTGATTCCATCATAGGTTCCCATTAAGGGAAAATTGCAATTTTTTTCCTAAAAAAACCGAATTTCAGCCGATAAACCTAAATGTAAGCTCAAATTTTCCAGCAAATTAGGATTAAAAAGGTATGGAAAACTCCGTTTGTCTCCAGAAAAACAAAAAATGTATCTGGATTGAGGATGGAGTTTTTTTTGTTCTTGTCAGGAGAGCAGAAGTTTTTTAGCAGGGTAGGGGCGTATTGCTCTTCGGCTTGGCTCAGAGCAGTGAGTTTGTCGAACTGCAATACGCCCCTACAAAACAGGTTCGATAAATCGAACCACTACATTCAATATTTGTAGGACTTTAATTTATCAAAAGAATTGATTCTTCATCTGTAGGATTTAAAAACTGTTGATTTTATATTTAAAATCGTTTTATTGTCTTCAATGATAAACAGAAGATAAGGATCAAAGATGAAGACAGTTATAATGGCAGGCGGTTTTGGGACCAGGCTCAGGCCTCTGACCTGCAATTTGCCTAAGCCCATGGTATCCATTGCCAACAAGCCGATGATGGAGCATATCATAAACCTTCTTAAAAAACATAATCTCAAAGATATCGTAGCTCTGCTTTTTTTCCAGGGTGAGGAGATAAAAAATTATTTCGGAGATGGTTCAAAATTCGGAGTGAAGATTGAATACGTAACCTCGACTGAAGATTACGGCACGGCCGGTAGTGTGAAGAATGCTGAGGGGCAATTGTACAACGGATCCGTTTCAGGCGAAAAGGAAAAAGTCTTAGTCATCTCCGGAGACGTGCTTACCGATATCGATTTATCTAAAGCCATAGATTTTCACATTCAAAATAAAGCTTCAGCTACCTTAGTCTTATCCCGGCTGGAAAACCCTCTATCTTATGGAGTGGTCATCACCCGGGAGGATGGCAGAATCTCCCGTTTTCTTGAAAAGCCCACCTGGGGGGAGGTATTCAGCGATACGGTCAATACCGGAATTTATATCCTCGAGCCAGAGGTTCTGGAGAAAATACCTTTTAAAAAGGAATTCGATTTCAGCAAGGATTTATTCCCCCTGATGCTTAAAGAAAATGAAAAACTCTACGGATTCATTTCTCCTGACTACTGGAGAGACGTGGGGAATCTGGATGAATATTCCAAAGCTCATCAGGATATCTTAGAAGGTAAAGTCAAGATAGAAATAGAAGGGAATCTCCTGAAAAGAAAAGAAGCTATGATCTGGGTAGGCAAGAACGTGCAGGTGGGCCAGGAGGTCGAATTCGAAGGCGTGGCAATCTTGGGGAGTAATTCTGATATCGGTTCAAGATCGAAAATCTCAAATTCGGTGATCGGAGAAGGGGTTCATTGCGGAGAAGGGGTAAACATAAACCGCGCGGTCGTCTGGAAGGACAGTTTCATCGGAAATGGCGCAACCTTGATGGAGACAGTGGTAAGCTCGAAGACCATCGTGGGCGAGGGGGCGACCCTTTTAGAGAACTCGATCGTGAGCGATAATTGCATCATAGGTTCAAGAGCCAAGATCAGTGCCAACGTGAAGATCTGGCCTGGGAAAGAGGTCGAATCCGGGGCGATACTTTCCACCAGCCTGGTCTGGGGTGAGAAGTGGAACCGGGAACTGTTTACTGATGCCAAGGTCAGCGGCCTGGGGAACTTGGAATTAACCCCTGAGTTTGCAGTGAAATTGGGCGCGGCTTTCGGAGCTATTTTAGGTAGAGGTGCGACTGTGGTCACCAGCAGGGATACCGGCAAAACCTCCAGGATGACCAACCGGGCAGTCATCTGCGGGCTTTTGTCCTCTGGCGTGAACGTTCAGGACCTCAGAACCCTGCCTATACCGGTGGTCAGATACGAGTTGAAATCTGGAAGAGAACAGGGTGGCATTCACGTCAGGTCTTCACCTTTGGATGACAAAATCATAGACATCATCTTCTTTGATGGAAACGGACAGGACCTTCCGACCTCTAAAGCTAAAGCCGTGGAAAGATTTTTCTTCAGGGAGGATTTTAGGAGAGCCTCGATGGAGGATGTAGGACAACTCGATTTCCCGCAGAGGGTTATCGAATATTATAGAAATGACTTCCTGAAGGGTACAGATACTGAAGCCATAAAAAAGTCGGAGTTTAAGGTGGTTATAGACTATTCATATGGAGGAGCCTCAGAAATATTCCCTTCGATATTAGGGGCTTTAGAATGCGATATTATTTCTTTAAACGCTTATTTAGACCCCAAGAGGTTAGTCCGGAAGGAGGAGGAAGAGATCCAGGCTCTACACCGGCTCTCTTCTATCGTCAAATCTCTGAAAGCAGATGTTGGGTTCCTGCTTGACCCGGGAGCGGAAAAAATATCAGCTGTGGACGAGAAAGGCGAATTTATCCCGGCTGATCTTCTGCTTTTAATAGTCACATCTTTATTCTTAAGCTCTAATAAAGCCCAGAAGATCGCAGTGCCGGTAGTGGCTTCAATGGGAGTGGAAAAGATTGCCTCAGAATATGGAGTCAAAGTAATCAGAGTAAGGAATGACCATTTAGCCATGATGGATGCCTTGAGCTCGTTAAAAGTTGATTTTGTTGGTGGGACAAAAGGCGGGTTCATCTTTCCCGGATTCCAGCTGGGGGCAGATGCAATGTATGATGTGGTCAAGCTTTTAGAGCTTATGGCTAGGGCCAACCGGAAATTTGGCAACCTCAGAGAGGAGTTGGATCGGTTCTACAGGATTACAGAGGAGATTCCTTGTGACTGGAGTAAAAAGGGTCAGGTGATGAGGGAGCTTATCCAGTATACTGAAAAATTTAAAAGAGAACTCATCGATGGGGTACGGGTTTTGTATGACGATTCCTGGATTCTGGTGGTTCCGGATAATAGAAAGGCGAATCTACATATTTACGTGGAGGCTATGGATAAAAGCGTTGCTGAAAAGCTATTTAAGGAATATGTACAGAAAATAGAGGAATGGCAAAAATAAGAAATAAAATGACGAATAACGTATGACGAATTCCGGACGAAAAAAGACAAAGCTGAATTTCTGGTGGACATCCCTCCTTCGATTTCGCTCACAGACTGTGAGTAAAGTCGAACAGTCAGGGGATGTGAGCCTCCCTTCTGACACGGTTCAGGACTATGTCTTCGACCCTGCACTTCGTCGTGAGACTCAGTATCGAACGAAGGCTCAGACCCAAAGGGAGCTTGTCGAATAGTCGAACCCTCGAACTACTTTTCTTCACTCTTTTTGCTCTCATATTTTACTTGACATTCAAGCAAGATTATTTTATTATTTTTCGCAGAATAGCTTACTCTTTTCAGGAGGCAAGGCTTAGAGTATATTTGTTAAAGAGTTATAGTTTTTAGAGATTTTAAAATAGGAAACGGTTTAATCGGAATTTACAGACCCAAGATTATTAGGGCATAACTCTTTAACTTGAGGGAAATGATAATATTATTTTTTCACCGGGTTGCAAATAGGAGAACCTGTCCTAACAAACTCGGTTTTTTTATAAAAGGGTTTTCTTAAATAAAAATTGAGACTTTAAGGACAAAAAATGAGAGCAAAATTGATTTTGAGTCTTTTACTTCTAACGAGCATCTATTCGATTACCTTTGCTCAATATCGGATGGAAACCTTTAACCGGGATACGCTTATTTCCAGACAGACAGAGCTTCCAGCAGGGGAGCAAACTTTAGAGCAGGCTATTGACCCAAAGGAATACGTAATCGGACCAGGAGACGTTCTTTCCATTGTGCTCTGGGATGAGTTCCAGACTACCTACAATTTGAAAGTCACTCCAGAGGGAGAAATTCTTATCCCCCGGGTCGGAAGTCTTCTGGTTTCCGGGAAAACTCTGGAGGAGGTTAAATCCGGAGTTAAGGAAGAAGTTTTAAAAAAGTATAGAAATATCGAGATCACTGTCAGTTTGCTTAATTTAAGAAAGTTCAAAGTCTCGGTAACCGGTGCAGTCGTAAGTCCCGGAGTTTATTCGGCTTATGCTAATGAACGGGTTTCAGAGATAATCCAGAGGGCAGGAAGGGTACTGCCTAACTCTACTACCAGGAACATAATCCTCAAGAGGAACGATGGGTCGCAGAAGAAGATAGATATCCTGAGATTTTTAAAAACTGGGGATAATGAACGGAACCCTTATGTCCTGGATGGTGACATCATCTATGTTCCTTTAAAGGACATTGCTATGTATTATGGGATTTATGGAGCGGTTAAAGACCCAGGGGAATATGAATATTCTGAAGATGATAGCTTGTTAGATTTGATAAACTTAGCCGGAGGGTTGGAGCCGGATGCTGATTTATCCAAAACCGAGATAGTCAGGTTTGCTTCCGACAATAAGAATACTCAAACCTTCAAAGAAGATTTAACTCCGCTTTTCATTGCCGGTAACCGGGGGAAAAACATACCTCTGATCCCGGGTGACAGGTTTTTTATCCGTTCTACCCCTGATTTCAAGGAGAAAAAACAGGTCAACATTAATGGAGAGGTTCTTTATCCCGGGGTTTATGCAATTGAGGAGGGGAAGACGAGACTTTTAGATTTAATCAGCCTGGCTGGTGGATTTACAGAAGAGGCTTCCTTAGAAGAAGCAGAGATGATCAGAGAATATATTCCTGAAAAACCTGATCTGGAATATGAGAGGTTGAAAAAAATCCCGGTTGCGGATATGAAAAGCTACGAGTATGAATATTTCAAGACCAAGTCCAGAGAAAGACCAGGCAGGGCCTCAATAGATTTTGTTAAGCTTTTTAAGGGTGGAGATCCGGAGGAAAATATTCTGTTAATAGATAAGGATGAGGTCTTTATTCCAAGGAAAAATCTGGCGGTAAAGGTTACCGGCAGCGTTGTTAACCCCGGTTTTTTGAGTTATGAGCCAGGGAAGGATTATAGTTATTATATCAAAAAAGCAGGTGGCTTTTCGTGGAGAGCAAGTACGGGGAAAGTTAAATTAATCAAGAGTACAACCGGAGAGTGGAAAAAGCCTGACAGGAGTATAGAGCCAGGAGACGTTATCTGGGTACCAGAAAAGTCAGAGAAAAGCTTCTTGAGTACTTTTAAAGATGTGATAACAGTGATAAGCAGTGCAGCCACTCTTTATTTGGTCATAAATAATGCCACCAAATAAGCTTTTTTAAAAAATAAATGGTAGAAGAAAAATCAAATAATCCTGAATCTACCTCCACAGAACTGGAGAATATAAATCTCTACAGTTATCTTGCCGTTTTAGTCAAATACAGACGGTTCATTTTTTTCAATTTCATTTTTATTTGTTTTACAGTTGGCCTGCTCTCCCTTTTTCTGCCTAACTGGTACCGGGCTAAAACTACCCTTTTACCTCCGGAAAAAGGCAGTCTGGGAGTGGGGATTAGCAGTTCACTATTAGGTGAATTCTCTACATTAAGCGGGTTAAGCCTTCCGATGACCGCGACCCCATCTGATGTTTTCGCGGCGATACTTAAGAGTCGGGCAGTAGTGGAACCGGTGGTCCAGCAGGAAAACCTCCTAAAAGTTTACGGGGTAAGCAGGATGGAGGATGGTCTGATGGAATTCTTTTCCCATCTTCAGGTGAAAGTGGAAAGTGAGGGGATTATCTCAATTGAATTCGAGGATAAAAATAAAGACCGGGCTGCACGGGTGGCTAACCTCTTGGTAGAAGAACTGGATCGGGTAAACAGGATGACCAGCACCTCAAAGGCCAAGAACGCCAGAATCTTCATTGAGGAAAGACTGAGCCAGACCCAGACGAATCTGAAGGCGGCTGAGGATAGTCTAAGGAGTTATCAGGAGAGGAATAAGGCTATAGTCCTTGACGAGCAGATGAAAGCCGCTGTTCAGGCAGCAGCAGAATTAAAAGCCGAGATGACCTCGGCGGAGATCCAGATGAACGTGCTGGGCAAAAATATGTCGCCTGATCATCCGCAGATCCAGCAGTTGAAATCCAGGATAAATGAGATTAAAAGGCAACTGGGCATGTTGGAATCCGGTTCTGAAAACACCAAAGACAAGAATGTCCTGGGTGTCACTTTTTCACAGGTTCCCTCTTTAAGCTTAGAGCTGGCTCGTCTTACGCGCGAGGTCAAAATCCAGGAGAAGCTGTTTGAGCTTTTGACCCAGCAGTATGAGCAATATAAAATTGAGGAAACCAAGGACACTCCCACGGTTCAGGTGCTGGACAAAGCTTCGCCGCCGGAGACTAAATACAAACCCAAACGGGCAGTCATGGTATTAATAGCTGGAATAGTTAGCTTGTTTTTAAGTGTAATTTTTTCTTTTAGCCTGGAATATATTGAAAGGACTAAGAGAAAACAGCCGGAGGATTATAGAAAGATGGAAGAGATGATCTCCTTAGTAAGGAAGGACTTAGCGAGCTTAAAGAACATACTGAATTTTAGAAAGAGCAAAAATCAGGAGTAAAAAGTAAGACGTAAGATGAGAGACGGGAGACGCAAAAAGTAAAACCATAGGGCTCCGCCTCTGGTGGAGCGATAGCGACCCTGAAAGGGTCGCACTACGAAAAAAAGCAAACCTAAAGGTTTGCCCTGCAAGATGACCAGGAGTAAGGATGCAAAACTATATAGATCCCAAGGCTGAATTGGGTGAAAAGACAAAAGTCGGCTGGTACACGGTGATCTGGGAAGAAGTCCAGATCGGTAAGGAATGTGTAATTGGGAACAATGTGACAGTTTATCCGGGAACTGAAATAGGTGATTATGTGAGGATTGATGATAATACTGTAATTGGCAAGAATCCGATGAAAGCTGCAAGGAGTGCTACTACTAAAGAGCAGGAGCTTCCTCCAGCGAAAATAGGGGATAACTCTATAATCGGAACCTCAGTAGTCATATACCGGGGCGCAACTCTTGGAAAAAAGGTGTTGGTAGCTGACCTGTCCACAGTCAGGGAGAATGTAACAATTGGAGATTTCACCATAATAGGAAGAGGGGCAGCCATTGAGAATTTATGCAAGATTGGCTCCTATTGCAAACTGGAGACCAATGTCTACATAACAGCTTATTCCGAATTGGAGGATTACTGTTTTATCGCACCGTGTGTGGCTACCAGTAATGATAACTATATGGGGAGAAGCAAGGAAAGGTTCAAGCATTACAAGGGAGTGACTGTCAAGAAGGGCGGCAGAATCGGGCTTAATGCTACCATCCTTCCGGGCAAGGTGATTGGAGAAGATTCACAGGTGGCTGCAGGTGCAGTGGTCACCAAAGATACCCCTTCCAAAAAGATAGTCCTGGGATCTCCTGCGAAAGTTATGAAAGACGTGCCCGAAGATCAGCTTTTGGAAAATCAATAGAAAAATCTGGAGGAGAAAATGAAAGTCCCGTTTCTGGACCTGAAAAGGGAGTATGCCTCTATTAGAAAAGAAATCGATCAAGCGATCTCTGAAGTGTTGAATCATACCCAGTTCATACTGGGACCAGAGGTAAAGACTTTGGAGGAACAAATCGCCCGGTACTGCGAGACCAAATATGCTATCGGAGTTGCCTCAGGCACAGATGCCCTGCTTTTGTCTCTAAGAGCTTGTGGGGTTGAGCCAGGGGACGAGGTTATTACTTCGACTTTTTCCTTTTTCGCCTCAGCCGGTGTGATCGCCAACCTGAAAGCCAAGCCGGTTTTTGTAGATATTGATCCTTTCACATATAATATAGATCCAGATCAAATCGAGAAAAGGATCACCAAAAAGACCAAGGCAATTATGCCGGTTCATCTTTTCGGGCAGAGTGCAGATATGGACCCGATCTTAGCTTTAGCAAAAAGGCATAAGATAAAAGTAATCGAGGATGCCGCCCAGTCCATCGGCGCAATGTATAAAGGAAAAAAAGCTGGCTCAATAGGGGATGCTGGGTGTTTTAGTTTCTACCCTTCAAAGAATTTAGGTGGGGCAGGGGATGGTGGAATGGTGGTAACCAATGATCCAGATTTAGCAGAAAAATTAAGACTTTTGAGAGTACATGGTTCCCAAACCAAATATGTTCATTCAATAGTCGGATATAATAGCAGATTAGACACTCTGCAGGCAGCAATCTTGAAGGTTAAGCTTAAATATCTGGATTCCTGGCATGAAAAGAGACGGGAAAACGCAGCTTACTATGACCGTGCCTTTAAGGAGATGGACCTGATTACGCCCAGGGTGGAAAGTTTCAATTATCATATTTATAACCAGTATACCATTGCAGTCAAAGACCGGGAAAAACTGAAAGAGCATTTAGCTCAAAATCAGATAGGCTTTGATACTTACTACCCGCTCCCTTTACATCTGCAGAAATGTTTTGAGGATTTAGGGTACAAAAAAGGCGATCTTCCAAATGCAGAGAAAAAAGCCCAGGAGGTCCTCTCGATTCCAATTTATCCGGAGCTAAAAAGAGAGGAACAAGATTTTGTAATAGAGAAGATAAAAAAGTCTATAAGCACATAAACCGATTTTCAATAAATAGATTTAGAAGACCTGAACCTTTCCCATTGACTACTTCTAAAAAAATTCTAAGAAATTTTTCTTTTTTACTAGGTGCGGATCTTATCACTAAAGCTTTAGGCTTTATAAGTGTCATATATTTAGCGCGGGTACTGACTGTAGAAGGTTTTGGAAAGATAGAATTTGCTCAAGCCATAATCATATATTTTGTTTTACTAGTAAATCAAGGTCTGGATCTATGGGGTGTTCGGGAAATTGCAAAAGGGCAAGAGAAAATTAAGGAAATAGTCAACAATGTGCTTAGCATAAGATTTTTTTTATCTCTTCTGGCTTATGGATTACTGGTTATCTTCGTTTTACTTATAAATAAACCCTGGGACATTAAACAGCTCATCCTTATATATGGGTTAAGTATTTTCACCTTTTCATTTACCCTTAATTGGTTTTTTCAAGGTATTGAGCGAATGGAATTTATAGCCTTGGGACAGCTGATGAATCAACTGCTTTATGTTGGAGGCATTTTTATAGTTGTGAAAAATAGCTCTTATGTCTTCCAAGTTCCACTGATAAAAGTTATCGCAGCTTTTTTCTCTTTATGCCTTTTGGCTCTTTTATTTTTCAAGCTCAATGGATCATTTAAACTGAGTTTGAATCCTTCAGCCTGGAAAGAAATCTTCAAACAATCACTGCCTATGGGGTTTTCCTTAGTAGTGATCCAGATATATTATAATTTAGATACCATTATGCTGGGTTTTATGAAGGGGGTAACGGTGGTAGGTTGGTATAATGCAGCTTATAAGATAGTTCTGGTATTTGTCGGTTTCGCTTCTCTGTTTGGAACCGCGGTATTCCCAGTACTTTCGAGATGCTATAAGGAGTCTTTAGACCAGTTTCGGAAATTTGTGCTTCAATTTTCACGACTGACTATTTTTTTTGGACTTCCTATTGCTGTAGGTGGAACGATCTTGAGTGACCAAATCATTCGATTTGTTTACGGGTCAGCTTATCAGTCTAGCATACTGCCGCTTCAAATCTTAATCTGGAGCGTTTTTACGGTTTATTTCAATTGCTCCTTTGCATTTTGTTTGCTGGCAAGCGATAGACAGAAAGAATATATGTACAGCGTTTTAATTGGCGCTGTGGTCAATTTAACCTTAAACCTAATACTTATACCAAAATATAGTATGTTGGGCGCAAGCATTGCAACCATAGTATGTGAGGTAGTCACTCTGGGATTAATTCTCTTTTATTCAGGAAGAATAGTGAAATCCATTCCCTGGATCGATCTTTTAAAAGTACTTGGTTCTTCCTCTCTTATGGGTCTGGTTCTATATTCTCTTTCTGGGAACCTTCTAATTAAAGTGTTCATAGGAATGGCTGTTTATTTAGGAGCCATGATCATTCTTCGAGGGATTCATAGAGAAGATGTTATATGGCTAAAGCAAATCATAAGGGCTCCGCATGAATAAAGAGGATATCTATAAAGAAAAAAACAATAACTATTATGGTCTTATAAGACATGACTTGATCCAAATGATTGAGGGTAATGGCAATAAGATTTTGGATGTTGGGTGTGGGGAGGGTTTTACCGGTTCCGAGTTGAAGAGGACTGGTAAGGCTAAAGAGGTCATAGGAGTAGAGATATTTGAACCTGCAGCCTTAAAGGCTAAAGAAAGATTAGATAAGGTCATAGTTGGAGACATTCAGGTGATATCTCTTCCCTATCCCGATAGGTATTTTGATTATATAATATTTGGCGATGTGCTTGAGCATCTTTCTGACCCATGGGGTACCTTGAGAAAACTGAAGAGATACCTATCCTCTTCTGGTTTTGTGATTGCCAGCATACCTAATATAACTTACTGGGAGATATTAAAAGATATGATCTTTTTAGATAAGTGGGAGTACGTGGATGCAGGGATTCTGGACAGAACTCATCTAAGGTTTTTCACCAGAAAAAGTTTGATTGATTTATTTCAAGGGTCTGGTTTGGAGATTAAAGAGTTGATACATCATATCCCTCCTAGATTCATAAACAAGATAGGAAATCTTATGACCCTGGGTGGTCTTAAAAGGTTTTTCACTGCCGGCTATTTTATTAAAACGAGAATAAAATGAGAACCTGGATTGAGAGATTTGATTTTAATTTATCAAGAAAACAGTTACTAACGATTTTCATAATAGATCTTGCCATAATCTTGCTTGTATTTCTTTCTGCTTTGAGAGGGTCCATCTATTTGTTTTTACCGTTGGTCATAGGGATTTCCTTTGTACTGCTTTTAAATTACAAGTTGAGTGTATATTTATTATTAATCAGCTTATTTATAAGATATGACATTTATTTTATGGGTAAGTTTTTTGTGCCGATTGATTTGATTAGTCTAATTTTAGTGTTTTCTTTTTTAGGGTATTTCTTGACTTCCAGGTCACTGATTTTCAGGGGAACCCCATTGGATAAACCTATTTATCTCTTTCTTGTTATCCTTGGACTTTCTCTGGTAAATACGGTTGATTTCAGCAGCGGAATTAGAGTTTATATCTGGCATCTGCAGGTTTTTGTAATCTTCTACTTGGTGAGCTGGGGTATAGATTCAGGGGAGGTTCATAGGTTTTTAAACTTCTTTTTGGGTCTGGCTTCCCTGCACACCATCTATAGTATATTTCAATTCTGGCATGCGTCAGGCAAGGTAAGAGCTTTCGGACTTGGTGGGCCAAACGTTGCAGATCTTATTATAGGAGGACTCATAATCTCTTATTCGTTTTATCTTTTTGAGCCTTTGCCCAAAAAAAGGCTGACCTATGGCTTAATTTTTCTTCTTCTCCTGGGAGGGCTTTTTGTTACTCAGACCAGAGGTGCCATGATAAGTTTTGTTCTAATTTATCTACTTCTAAGTTTCATTGCTCTTAAGAAAGCTGGAAGTGTGGGTTTTTTATTCTCCAAGCAAAGGGTTTTGGTTTCGTTGTCTTTGGTTTTGCTGGTGATGGCGGTCTTATTTTTGAGTTACCCTGAGCTTTTAAAGAGAGTGCATCATGGACTCTATTACTTGCCAGGTAGATATGTGGAAACTACTGAGATACGTTTGTACCTTTGGAGTTTGGCTGTGAAGTCTTTTCTGCACAATCCAGTTCTGGGAATTGGCTTAGGCCAGTTCTACAATCTATCCCAGGTTTTTCCGGAACTTAGATTTTCCCCCTTAGTTTTTTATATATATGGATTAGACCCTCATAACATAGTCCTATATTATCTTTCCTCTGCTGGCATTTTGGGAATTTTGGCTTTATTCTATTTTTTCTTTTCCGTCTTAAAAATTGGCTGGGCAAAGTTTAAATTATCTTTAACCCCTCAGGATACGAGCATAACTTTTGCACTTCTGGGGATTGTCCTCTTCGTTTTCATCTCCTCTTTTTATGCCGGGGAGTGGTTTTACCGAGTAAGCGGAATTGAATTTCTCTTTTTTTTAGGTCTGCTCAACGTTTTTAAACCAAAAGCCGAGTAACCGCAGATGGATTCATACAGTTCAGATTTACATCACATCCAGAATACTTATAGACTTTCGATAATTATAGTCAATTACAAAGCTTCATTTTTCTTGCTCCGGTGCCTTTCTTCTATTTATGAGAAAGTAGAGGATATTGATTTTGAGGTTATAGTGGTGGATAATGCTTCAAATGATAATAGTCCGCAGAAAATTAAGGAGAACTTCCCTAAGGTAAGGCTAATAGCCAATTCAGTGAATTTAGGTTTCTCGAAGGCTTGTAATCGGGCTTTAAGGGAGATAAGCAGTGAATATATCCTACTTTTGAATCCTGACACTGAGATTCTAGATTCAAGTCTAAAGGAGATGATAAGATTTCTGGAAGAAAACCCAGAGGTGGGCATCTTGGGCTGTAAGATCCTCGATGAGAAGCAAAAGGAACAAAGAACTGCCTTCCCTCGGCGAACAGTTTTGAGAGAAATACTAGATATTGTTCCTTATATGAAATTGGAAAGGATTTTGCCAGAGTATTGGACTGATCGTCTTTATGATAAGTTGATCAAAGAAAGCGAAGACCCATTTGAAGTATTCTGGGTAACGGGAGCCTGCCTTTTGGTCAGGAAAAGGGTTCTGGATGAAATAGGTCTCTTTGATGAGAACCTTTTTCTTTTCTCTGAAGATGTGGACTTTTGCTGGAGAGCCCAAAGAAAAGGATGGAAGGTGATCTATTTTCCCCAGGCAAAGATCGTCCATATAGTGGGCGGAAGCTCTTTAGAGGATGCGGAATCTTTTTACGTTCGGCTTTTTCATTCATATGTCAGAAGAACTTACTTCGGAAGAAAGTATTATAGTAAGTTAGGAAACTTTTTAATAAGAATAGTTATGCTTATTGACCTATTAACTCGCCTGGCTTATATTAAGCTTAGATTCGATAAGGATAGCTCTTTAGAAAGGAAAAAGGCAAAGCTGAAAGCTTATCAAGAAGCTCTGAAAGCTATAATTTTTTAAGATTTGGTTCAAAAAAAGTCTATGAGGATCACATTTGTATTGCCTGGCTGGGCAAGGTTTCCGGTAGGTGGTTTTAAGATGGTATATAGTTATGCTAATTGCTTAGTAGATAAGGGGCATAAAGTTCGCATAGTTCATACGCTCAGGTTCGACAGGGGGAATATGAATATATGGAAGAAACTTTTAAGATTGGCATTCTGGTCAAAGACCTTCCTTAGTAGAAAAGCTGAGCCAGGTTGGTTCAAACTCTCTCCGGAAGTAGAAAGTACAGTGGTGCTTGATCTCGATGATAGTAATATCCCTTCAGCTGATGCTGTCATAGCTACGGCTTGGTCAACTGCTGAGAACGTAAACAGATTAAGCCCAGATAAAGGAACTAAATTTTACTTTATTCAAGGGTATGAAAACTGGGATACGGAAGATGTAAAAGTAAATGCTACCTTTAAGCTTCCTCTTAAAAAGATTGTGGTTTCAATCTGGCTTGAAAAGATGCTTAAAAGTATGAACGAAGAACCAATAGCTTGTATACCAAATGGTTTAGATTTTGATTTTTTTAAAATTATTAGGCCAGTTGAAGATCGGCTTCCTATAAAAATAGGAATGTGTTATTCAATTTATGAGTGGAAGGGCTCTAAGGACGGGATCGAAGCATTAAAAAATGTAAAGGAAAGATTTCCTCAGCTTCAAGCTATCTTCTTCAGTGTATGTTCACGAAACTCAGAAATACCTTTCTGGATTGAATATCGGAGAAACCCGTCGCCCTCTCAGCTTGTAGATATTTACAACAGTTGTAGTATCTTCATAAATCCAAGCTGGTCTGAAGGCTGGGGATTGCCTGCGGCTGAGGCTATGGCCTGTGGATGTGCGCTCATAAGCACAAGGAATAAGGGAGCAGAAGAGTTTGTGAAAGATCAGGAGATAGGACTGCTAACAAAAGTTGGAGATCCAGAAGATATGGCCGAGAAGATTATTAAATTAATAGAGAATCAGCCTCTACGCCTAAAGTTAGCCCTAACTGGAGCAAACTTTATAAAAAAATTTGACCTTAAGGAATCAGCTAAGGAGTTTGAAGAGGCTATTCTGTCTAATCTGAACTGAAAGTAGAGTCTTTTCACAGAGTCATTTTATTTAACTGTAAGAAAAAGTTTCAAGTAAATCCAAGGTGAGAATACTTTTCTGGGTGCCATATCCCAAAGAGGGGCAGAGCAACAGGTTCAGGGTAGAGCAGTATTTGCCTTATTTGTCTGCAGCAGGGATTGATTATTCAGTACGCCCTTTTGTCTCCTCTGAATTTTACCGCATACTTTACGAGCCTAATAGATGCTGGCTTAAAATTTATTTTTTTATCAAGAGTTTCCTGAAAAGAATAATTGACCTTCTCAGTACATCCAAATATGACCTGGTTTTCGTTCACCGGGAGGCTTTTCCTTTTGGTCCCCCTTTTTTTGAAATATTGTCATCTAAACTTTTTAGCAAACCCTTAGTTTATGATTTCGACGATGCAATTTTTTTAGGGGAAAGAAGCGAGGCTAACCGAGCCATATCTTTTTTAAAGAATCCAGGAAAAGTTGCCAGGATTATCAGTCTTTCACAGCAGGTGATAGTAGGAAACAATTATCTGAATGAATATGCTGAACAATTTAACAAAAACATAACCGTGATTCCCACCCCTATAGATACAGAAAAATACAAACCATTTAATTCTTCACATAAGAAAAATGGAATTGTAGTAGGTTGGATTGGAAGCCACAGCACGGCAGAATATCTTTTAGAATTAAAAGACGTTTTCCAGAAATTAAAAAAGGAGAATTCAGGTTTGGTCATCAGATTAGTAGGAGCGGAGAGATATGAAAAGCAATTGCCTGGCACAGAATGTCGTGCCTGGAAATTGGAAGAGGAGATTGAAGAGCTAGGTTCCTTTGATATAGGTTTAATGCCTATGCCGGATAATGCGTGGACTAGAGGCAAATGCGCTTTTAAACTTCTGCTCTATATGAGCATGGGAATTCCCGCTGTCTGCTCACCTGTGGAAATGAACAAAGAGATTATCAAAGATGGCGAGAACGGATTTTTAGCTTCCTCTCCTGAGGAATGGTTTGAGAAAATCCAAACCTTAATAAAAGATCAAGACCTGAGAAGGAGAATAGGAGTTCGGGGACGTAAAACCGTAGAAAGTAAATATGCCTTGGACGTCTGGGCTCCGGTTTTTATTAAAGTCTTGAATAAAGCAATTGAAAGGCAATAACGGCTATGTGCGGGATCTGTGGGATACTCTATTTTTCACCTGACAGGCAGGTTGAAAAGGGGATTTTGAGCCGGATGACCTCGCGGCTGGTTCATCGGGGTCCGGATGAAGAGGGCTTCTACCTCAATGGAAGCCTGGGCTTGGGTATCCGAAGGCTTTCGATAATTGACTTAGAGACCGGTTCCCAGCCAATTTTTAATGAGGATAAAACCAAAGTCATTGTTTACAATGGTGAGATCTATAATTTTTCTGAAATACGGCAAGAGCTGGTTTTAAAAGGACATAATTTCAGAACCAGGTCTGATACTGAGACTATAGTTCATTTATATGAGGAAAACCCTTTAGATTTCGTTAATAAGCTAAATGGGATTTTTGCATTTGCCCTGTATGATTCGGAAGAAAAAAAATTGATCTTAGCTCGCGATCATGCGGGTATAAAGCCACTTTTCTATTACTCAGACAAGGAAAAATTTATCTTTGCCTCTGAAATAAAATCACTTCTGGCTTACCCCGGAATCTTTACACAGATAAGCCCGGAAGGCCTTTTAGCTTATCTTTCTTTAGGATACGTCCCTCAGCCTGAGACCATTTTAAAAGGTATCAAAAAATTATCCCCGGGACATATGCTTCGGGTAAGTTCTTCATCGATTAAAAACATACCTTATTGGACTTTAAACTATAAACATGATCAAAAGGAGATTTCCCGGGAAGAACAGGTTGAGAGGTTAAGGGATTTATGGAGGAAAGTTATCAAAAGGCAGCTGGTATCAGATGTGCCGATAGGTGTTTTGTTAAGCGGAGGTTTAGATTCAAGTTTAGTAGTGGCTTTTGCTTCAGAGGTATCTTCTGCACCTATTTCAACTTTCACGGTAGGATATGAGGGGATGGGTTATTACGATGAAAGGCCTTCAGCCAGAGTGATTGCCGAAAGATTCAATACGCTTCATCATGAGTTTATAATAAAACCTGAGATTAAGGATGATCTCCCGCGTATCGTTTATTTTTTAGATGAACCCATGGCTGATTCCTCTGTTCTGCCAACCTACTATATCAGCATGAAAGCCAGAGAACAGGTTAAAGTGGTCTTGACCGGCACAGGGGGAGATGATATTTTTGCTGGGTATAGAAGATATTATCCTCTTCCTCTGGGGAACTTGGCTTATTGCTTTTTAAGTAAAATTTTTGCTCCTGTTCTTAAAAATTTTAACTTCTCCAGAAAGACCAGAATAGGGGAGTATCTTCTCCTATTAAAAAAATTCTTTATTACTCTTGATTCTCAGGAAGAAGAACGATATTTTAAAATAATGTCGATCTTTCAACCAGAGGAGATAAAAAAGATTTTTAAAGGAGCAATTAAAATCGAAAATCCTTTCTTAAGTTATTTTGATAAGATGAAAACTGAAGAACGCTTAAATCAGCTTCTCTTTGTAGATTTTCATACCTATTTGACAGATGACCTTTTAGTCAAGGAAGACCGGATGACTATGGCCTGGAGCTTAGAGGGACGAGTTCCTTTCTTAGATAAAGAGTTGATTGAATTTGCTTCACAGCTTCCTTCTTCCTTGAAACTGAAAGGTAAAGAAACCAAGTATATCCTTAAACTGCTGGCTCGAGCCGAGCTTCCTGAAGAGATCATCAGAAAACCTAAACACGGGTTCGCCTTCCCGATTGAGGATTGGTTAAGAAAGGACTTGAAAGAGATGAGTTTTGACCTGCTTTTATCCTCTGATAGCCAGCTTGGTAGCTTTTTAGAGCGGAGAGAGATAAAAAGAATGATAGAGGAGCATCAGTCTAAAAGAATGGATTATGGACCTCAGATTTGGGCTCTATTGCTTCTGGAGCTGTGGTTTAAACAGGTCAAAGAGAATTTTTGATTAATAGATGTTGTTTCTTGGAAAATCTTTTGCTTATGAAAAGAATCAAAGTTTTAAGAATAATAACCAGGCAGAATATCGGCGGGCCAGCCTTTCACACCATTCTTTTGACTTCACACCTGGATCATAACAGGTTTGAAAGCATCCTGGTAAAAGGAAGTGAAGGAAAAGATGAGGGGGATATGGATGAGCTGGCTAAGAGTAAGAAGATTGAGCTGATCTACGTCAAAGAATTAAGCCGGGAAATATCCTTGAGAAAAGACCTGATTGCTTTGTGGAAGTTATATCGGATAATTAGAAGGGAAAAACCAGATATCGTTCATACTCATACTGCTAAAGCTGGAACCCTGGGCAGATTTGCAGCCAGGTTAGCTGGAGTTCCCATAGTCGTGCATACATTTCACGGAAATATTTTTGAGGGATATTTTAGTTCTTTGAAGAGCAAGTTATTTTTAAATATTGAGAGGTTGCTCGCCTCTTTAAGCAGTAAGGTGATTGCTATAAGTCATTCTCAGAAACAAGCGCTTTTGAAATACAAGATCTGTAATCCAGGCAGAATAAGCTGTATTCCTCTGGGTTTGGAACTTGAGCCTTTTTTAAATTCTGAAAAGAAAAAAGGGATTTTTCGTAAGGAATTGAATTTAGATGAGGGTATTCCTTTAATTGGAATAGTGGCCAGGCTTGTTCCGATAAAAGGGCATATTTACTTCCTGGAAGCGGCTAAACTCGTCAGTCAAGATTTCCCTTCTGCCAAATTTATTGTTGTTGGCGATGGAGAGCTGAGAAAAAAACTAATGGATTTAGTCACAGATTTGGGAATCAAGGATAAAGTTATTTTCTGCGGTTTCAGAAAGAATCTTACCGATATTTATGCGGACTTAGATATTGTGGTCCTCTCTTCCCTAAATGAAGGACTCCCAGTTAGCATAATTGAAGCTTTAACAGCAAAAAAAGCTGTGGTTGCTACTGAAGTTGGAGGGGTAAGAGATCTGGTGGAGAACCGGGTTACAGGTATTCTTGTGCCCAAGCAGGATTCGAAAAACTTAGCCCAGGGGATGTTATATCTGTTAAGGAATCCACAAGAAGGTCTAAAATTTGGAGAAAATGGTAGGAAAAAGGTCTATCCAGCATTAAATTATACAAGACTGGTTTCAGATATTGAAGAATTATATGAGGATTTAGTCGCGAAGAGAGGTCTCAGCAGATTCTGATGTGGGCAGAACTTTCTAAGGGTAGAGGTTTCATGAGAGTATTAATCACTGGGGGTGCCGGGTTTATCGGGTCGCATCTGGCGGAGGAGCTTCTGCGCAGGGGGGAGGAGGTTTATGTCATCGACAACCTCTCCACTGGCCGGCTGGAGAACATAAAACATTTAGCGGCTAATCCGCGGTTTCACATCACCATCGAGACTATCCTGGAAGAAAAGCTGATGGAAGATCTTGCCTCCAAGTGTGAAGTGATCTTTCACCTGGCAGCTGCAGTAGGCGTGAGACTGATCATCGAGAAGCCAGTCGATACCATAGAAACCAACATCCTGGGGACCGAGATAGTTCTTCGGGCGGCAAATAAATTCAAGAGAAAGGTGATCCTTACCTCCACCTCTGAGGTCTATGGGAAAAATAGCAAAGTTCCTTTTAGGGAAGATGACGACAGCGTGTATGGTCCAACTACCAAGAGCCGTTGGAGCTATGCCTGCTCCAAGGCGATAGATGAGTTCTTATCTTTAGCCTATTTTCATGAAAAAAAGCTTCCGATTGTAGTAGCCAGATTATTCAATACTATTGGTCCACGTCAAACCGGACGATATGGCATGGTGGTGCCCTCATTCGTTCAACAGGCACTACTGGGTCATCCAATTACCGTGTATGGGGATGGAAAACAAAGCCGGAGTTTCACCTATGTCTCTGACGTGGTATCGGCTTTAATCGGGCTATCCGAACACCCTAAGGCGGTGGGCGAGGTCTTCAACGTAGGAAATGGAAGAGAAATAACCATCGGGCAGTTAGCTATGCTGATCAGAAAGATGAGCAATAGCAAATCCAAGATCGTGTATATCCCTTATGAGAAAGCCTTTGAAAAAGGGTTTGAGGATATGAAACGGAGAGTTCCGGATATTGCCAAGTTGAACCATCTGATAGGGTATAAACCCAGGGTAAGCTTAGAGACAAGCATAGAAAGGATAATAGCCAATTACCGGGAGTAGATTTTGAAATGTTATATATATTTGTCTTTGGTGTATCTTTACTTTTAGTCTTAGCCCTTACCCCTTTTTTCATAAAGTTTGCTTTTAAAAAGAATTTCCTGGACTACCCTGATCCCAGAAAGATTCACTCCCATCCTACTCCTCTTTTGGGGGGCGCCTCGGTTTTCTTAGGGTTCTTAGGCGGAGTCCTTTTGAGTTTTTTTTATGGTATGCATTGGAGCTATGAGCTTTCCGGAGTCTTGCTCGGTGGATTACTTGTATTAGGGCTGGGGTTGTGGGATGATAAGTTTGGGATGCGGCCGGGAATTAAATTTTTCGGGCAGATAGTTGCCGCATTCATCTTTCTCCTGGTAAGCCAGAGCTTTGGCAAGTTAAATTTTGGATTGTTAGGGGATCTGCTTTTCTTCCTCTGGATGGTCGGGTTAATGAATGCTTTCAATTTTCTGGATAATATGGATGGACTGTGTAGTGGCATTTCAGTTTTAGCGGCGGCAGCCTTTGCGGTGATTTTTATTTTAACCGGTCAGGTTTCCCTGGGAATAATTTGTCTAGCTCTTATAGGAGCGCTATCAGGGTTTTTGCTCTACAATTTCCCGCCGGCAAAAATTTTTTTAGGGGATGCGGGGAGTATGTTCAACGGATTTATCCTTTCTGCTTTGGGAGTTCTATTTGCCAAAAGAAATAGCTCCTTCAACCAGCTTCTGGTGCCGATGCTGGTCTTGAGTTATCCGATTTTCGATATCTCCCTGGTTACATTTACCCGGGCTAAGGAAGGGAGAAAAATCTATAAGGGAGGTAAGGACCATTCATCTCATCGGCTGATGAATTTAGGTTTTCACGCGAAGAAGACCCTGGGCTCCATCTATCTGATCAGCCTGGGACTGGGGATAACCGGACTTCTGATATTTTTCTTTTTTGAATCATCCTGGAAACTGCTTATCGTGGTCTGCGCCGGGCTTCTTTTAGCTATCCTGGGTGCTCATCTTCATCGCAATTTTGTCCGGGCAGGAGAAAAGCTTTTCTTGATACTTCTGGATAGCATTGCAGTCAATCTGGCTTTCCTTTTCTTCTACTGGCTTAGATTTGAATCGGGTTTTTTCAGCACCCGGTTAGTTATCCCGCTTTCCGAATATCTGGTGCCTGCCATCTGGGTCACACTCTACTGGCTGGTGCTTTTTGCATTTTTAGGATTATATGAATTCAGATCACAGCTTCCCCTGAAAGAGGAATGGAAAAAGATAATTAAGGGAGTTGTACTGGGGATAATTATTTTTTCGATCCTCTCCATCAAATTCATCTCCTTGTGGTTCGTGCTCCTTTATTCTTTAAGCTTAATTTTGCTGCTTCTATTTTTCAGGACGGTTTTCATTTTATGGGAACGAGCTCTTTTTACCAGAGGGATAGGATTAAGGAAGACCTTGATTTTAGGGACCGGAGAAGATGCACTGAAGTTGAAAAATTCATTCAATACCGAGTCGAATCCTGGATTTAAGGTCTTGGGATTTGTTTCTGAAAATAGAGAATATCCAGGAGATTTAGAAGTCTTAGGATTTTTAGAAGATCTGGATGAGACTCTGAGGAAGATCAAGGCTGAGGTGGCGATTTTAGCTTTAGGACAAGATTGCGGGGACTCAGTTGCTCAGATCCTCTCGAATTTTTTACAGACCGAAATCGATTTAGTGGTAGCACAAGAACAGGGCCAGGTCTTCAATGGCCTGAAAAAGATTAAATTCTATAAAGGTCCCTGGTTGAAAATCTATCCCACCCAGTTAAGGACCTGGGAATCGGACATGAAACGGGTTCTCGATTTTTTGTTCTCGTTGTTTTTGATTATGCTTACCAGTCCGATCTGGTTTTTAGTTTCATTTCTAATCTCCTTGAACTACCCAGGTGGAATTCTGCTGAAGAAAAGTTTTTTAGGAAAAGGAGGAAAACTTTTTCAGCTTTATACTTTTAACTCCGGTCCTACGGATTCTCAAAATAAACTGGGTAAATTCCTAAAACGCTCCAGGATCGAAAAGCTTCCGGTTCTGCTCAACGTCTTAAAAGGGGAGATGAGTTTTGTCGGACCACAGCCGGAGGAGGAAAGGTCCAATAGTTATTCCTCAGAGCTTCCGGACTACTATAAAAGGGTGGACTTAAAGCCGGGAATTTTCAGCCTGAGCCAGGGGAGAAAAGAAACTTCAGCTTTTTCCGAAAATATGACAAGAAGAAAAGTGGAGGAGGGTCTTCTCTATGCGGAGAAGGTCTCCCTGTGGTTAGATTTTAAAATCATCTTAAACCAGATCTTCGGTTTTTTCACCAGGAGGCAGGATGTTTGACCTGAAATTTATTCGGGAGAATAAAGAGTTAGTCAAAAAGGCGATTCAGAATAAAAATGAATCCTTAAATTTAGACGAGCTTCTAAAATTAGATGAGAAGAGAAGGGAAGCTATCTCTTCGGTTGAGGAATTAAAACGCCAGAGAAATCTCTCCAACCAGGCTATAGCTTCGCTCAAAAAGGAGAAAAAGGATGTTCAGGCGGAGATCGAGAAAATGAGGGAGGTCTCTGAAAAAATCTCCTCATTAGATAATTCCCTGAAAGAGATAGAAGATAAAATCGACAATTTGCTTTTAAGGGTACCAAACATCCCGCATTCCACTGTCCCGGTAGGGTTTGATGAGAACTCAAATGTAGTGGTAAAAGAGTGGGGGGAGCTACCTAAATTCGATTTTGAGCCAAGAGCACATTGGGAGATTGGAGAGCTTCTGGGTATTTTGGACCTGGCAAGAGGTGCGAAGCTTTCAGGCTCAGGATTTTATGCGCTCACTGGCAAGGGTGCTCTTTTAGAAAGAGGGCTGATAAATTTTATGCTGGACCTGCATACCAAAGAGCATGGATATAAAGAAGTATGGACTCCTTTTATGGTAAACAGAGCCAGTATGACAGGCACCGGACAATTGCCTAAATTAGAAGAGGATATGTACCTGTGCGAAAAAGATGACCTTTTCTTAGTGCCCACGGCTGAGGTTCCGGTTACCAATCTCCACCGGGATGAAATCCTCAAAGCAGAGGAGCTTCCCATCTATTATGTTGCCTATACTCCTTGTTTCAGAAGAGAAGCAGGCTCCTATGGCAAAGATACTCGTGGTATACTGAGGGTCCACCAGTTCGATAAAGTGGAGCTGGTGAAATTGGTAAGACCTGAGGATTCCTATGAAGAGCATGAGAAGTTAGTGGCAGATGCAGAGGAAGTATTGCAACTTCTGAAAATTCCGTATAGGTTGAGACTTCTGTGCACCGGTGATCTCAGCTTTGCCGCAGCTAAATGTTATGATATTGAAGCCTGGGCGCCCGGAGTAAAAAAATATCTGGAAGTGTCGTCCTGTAGTAATTATGAGGCTTTTCAAGCCAGAAGGATCGGGATAAAATATAAACCTGATCCGAAATCGAAACCGGAATATGTCCATACCCTGAACGGCTCAGGAGTGGCATTAGCCAGGACAGTTGCTGCTTTGCTGGAGAATTTTCAGACGGAAAAAGGAGCAGTCATTGTACCTGAGGTTTTGAGACCTTATCTGGGAGGGCTCAAAGAGATAACTTAGATGAAGAATGACGGATGACGAATAACGGATAAAGAATCAAGTACCGGAGGGGATGGTTGAGCTTGACGAAATCCCGTTTTCAGGGTCCCCTCCCTTATACTGCCTTGAGTTCATCGGGCAGATAAGTAGGTCAACCATGTCCAAGGGACTGGTTGACAACCTATTTTATACCCCAACTCGGTATTTAATTGTCAAGCAGGCTTCGCCATGCTTGACCTACTGAAAATTCTCACCGGTCATCTATGAAGATAATTTTAGGGCAGATGCAGAGTTTACCCCTATTTGAGAGTAGATTTTTCCTTGGGAATTCCGACAAAAAAGATTGAATATTGACCCGGCTGGGGTTATATTTCTATGGCTTGCCCTGACACTCATCCTGAATTGCGTATAATATCTAAGATATAAAAATGGAAAAGAAAAATAACCATTCTATACGAAATACCCAATACGAATCGGGAGTGAGGTTCTCCTCGCTCTTTTTTAAGCTGGCGCTTTTGTTTGGGATAATCATCCTGGCGTTGGTGTATGTTTTTTATACTCAGTATGTTATCAACCGGCTGAAGGAAGATTCAAAAAGGGTAGTAACAGCTTATGCCAGGCTTTGGAGTCTGGTAGCTTCTGAGGCAACCACCGGTGCGGAAATCGATCTGATCTTCGACGAGGTAATAAGGAAAAGTAATTTCCCCATAATCGTCACCTCAGCTGATGGGCAGCCGCAAGCCTGGAGAGGAATTAGCATAGCCTGGGATGATACCACAGTTCAAGCCAAACTCAAGTTAAGAGAACTGATCAGAAAGATGGACAAAGATAAAGCGCCCATACCTATCTACTATGGAGAGGAAAAGAAAGTTATCAACTTCCTCCACTATAGGGATTCAGAACTTATCTCCCAGCTCCGGATTATGCCTTATCTGGAATTAGGACTCCTGGTGGTGGTTATCGGGATCGGTTTTATGAGTTTCAGAAACATGCAGAGGAGCGAGAAAAGGTACATCTGGGTGGGGATGGCAAGGGAGACCGCACATCAATTGGGAACCCCGCTTTCATCCCTTTTAGGCTGGATAGAGCTCCTCAAAACCGGCTCCGGTCAAAAGGAGGATTATCTGGAGAAAATGCAAATAGATGTTAAGAGGCTTGAAAAAATCGCCTCCCGCTTCAGCCAGATAGGCTCTCTTCCGGAGTTGAAAGAGACTGAGTTAAATGAAGTAGTCACAGAAACTGTAGGATATTTTAAGGAAAGGACTCCTGAAGGTGTAACAATTGAGGAGCATTTAGGAGAACCACTCAAGCTGGAGATGAACCGCGAGCTTTTAACCTGGGTAATCGAGAACCTTCTCAAAAATTCCGTGGAAGCGGTTGAGTGTCAGAACGGAAAGATAGAGGTCTCCACTGGCATTGATAAGAGCGGAAAAAATGCTTTCATTCTGGTGACTGACAACGGCAGAGGGATTCCGACCAGAGAACAGGGTAAGATCTTCGCTCCAGGATATACGACCAAAAAAAGAGGCTGGGGGCTGGGACTTTCCTTAGCCAGAAGAATCGTAGAAGAGTACCATAAAGGGAAACTGAGCCTGGTGGAAAGCATTCCCAATCAGAAGACGACTTTCCAGGTCTGCCTTCCCCTGGGGTCAAAAAAGGGTCGAGAAAAGAGCGTAGATTAGATGTTAATATGCCATTAGAGAGTTTTTTAGTTCTTTAGTTCTGTCTGGAGCTACTCCAGACAGTAAATGTGTCAGGTCGAAGGACCTGACATAACCAATAAAGTGACTTAGGAATATTCTTCGTAGAAAAATACAAATGAGGTGCAGATGAAAGAAGAGATAAAAAGCATTCTCTGGGTGGATGATGAGATAGATAATCTAAAATCCCATATTATTTTCTTAGAGGAAAGAGGATACAAAGTAACGCCAGCTACGAATGGGGATGATGCCATAGCTTTAGTGGGAAAGAAAAATTTCGATTTAGTTCTCTTAGATGAGATGATGCCGGGCAAAGATGGATTGACTACTCTGGAAGAGATAAAGGAGAAAAATCCTCATCTGCCGGTGATTATGATCACGAAAAACGAAGAGGAGAATCTGATGGATCAGGCAATCGGGGAAAAGATAGACGATTACCTGACCAAGCCGGTTAATCCCAGCCAGGTGCTCTCAGCTGCTAAAAAGATATTAGGCAAAAGAAGGATCAGGGAAGAGCACCTCTCGAAAAAATATGCTGAGGATTTTAACCGGGTCCGCTCAACTTTAGCTGGTCCCGTGAGCTGGAGGGAATGGATTGAAATTCACCGCTTGCTTTCAGAATGGGACTTGGAGATGGAGGATTTTAAAGAGATAGGTTTGTCCGAGACACATTTCACTCAGAGAAGAGAATGTGACCTGGAGTTCGGCAGATTCGTGGAAAGGAATTATGTGGACTGGGTCGAGAAGAAAGACTCCCCTCCGCTGTCCGTAGACATCGTTCCCAAATACCTCTATCCTTTGCTTTTGGAGAAAAAACCGGTTTTCTTCATCGTGGTCGATTGCATGAGGCTGGACCAGTACCTTTACATCGAACCGATTTTGAACCAGTATTTCAACCTCCAGAGAGAATACTACTATTCCATCCTCCCGACAGCAACTCCTTATTCCAGGAATGCTCTTTTCTCCGGGCTTTTTCCAGAGGAGGTGGCAAAGCATTATCCTGAACTCTGGAAGGCAGGGACTGAGGATGAGTCCAGCCGGAATAGATATGAAAGACAGCTCCTGGACGCCCAGCTGCAAAGGTTGAAGCTTACTTTTAAGACCGAGCCCAAATATGTCAAGGTGCTGGATATCGCTGAGGGGGATAATTTAGCCCGGAAGATATCATCTTACAGAAACGGTTCACTTCTTTCCATAGTTTACAATTTCCTGGATATCTTAGCTCACGGAAGGTCTGAGTCTGAGATCCTCAAAGAGATTGCACCAGATGAGGGGGCTTTTCGTTCCCTGATGAGGTCATGGTTCTTGCACTCCTCTCTTTTCGAGATATTGAAGTATCTATCCAGGCAGGACTGCACAGTCCTTTTGACCACTGACCATGGCAGCGTTCTGGGTACCAGGGGAACAGTAGCTCATGGCAAGAAGGATACCTCCACCAACTTAAGATATAAATATGGGGATAACCTCAATTGTGACCAGAAGGATGCTCTCCTGATCAAAGATCCCAAGGGATACAAACTTCCTACTTATACTATGAGCACTACCTACATCATCGCTAAGGAGGATTACTATTTCGTCTATCCGACGAAACAGAGCGAGTACGAGAGGCAGTACAAAAATAGTTTTCAGCACGGGGGTATTTCTTTAGAGGAGATGATTCTCCCGGTAACAATCCTTCGTCCCAAAATATAATAGAAGTCCGGATACGGATAGATTAAATTTGTTTAAGGATAAAATCATAACCTCATCTCCAGAGGAAACCAAAAAGCTCGGAGAAAAGATAGCTCAGGGTTTTTATCCAGGGCTGGTTGTTGCCTTATTCGGTACTCTGGGCAGCGGTAAGACCTGCCTTACCCAGGGAATCTGTTCCGGCTTAGGCGTAAAAGATTTTGTGGTAAGCCCGAGTTTCGTTCTGATCAACGAATATCAGGGGAAATACAAGGTTTATCATATAGACCTTTTTCGCTTGGAAAAATTATCTGAAATAATTAACTTGGGGTATGAGGAATATTTTTACGGGGATGGAGTCTGCATTGTCGAATGGGCGGAAAAAGCATCTGCGCTCCTGCCGGAGAAAAGGATAGAAATTCATCTGAAGACTTTATCAGAAAGTGAAAGGGAGATAAGGATAGAGGAATTTTGACTGGTAGAACAGACATTTCTGTCTGTTCGAGGTACGTAGTACGTAGGGGCGGGTTTAAAACCCGCCCCTACAAAAAATGTAGCGGAGGTCATCAGACCTCCATGCTGTAGGAGAATCACGAGGCTAAAGCCTCGTTCTATATGTTTTGATGCAGGTGTAGGGGCACGACATGTCGTGCCCCTACAAAATCAGCACCTGCGGATTTCCAAAGCTGACTTCTTATGAAAATCTTAGGCATAGATACTGCAACTCCTTTTTTAGCTTTAGGGATTGTGGAAGATGAGAGGGTTTTAGCTGAGCTTAGATTTAATGCCGGGCAGACGCATGCCCAGATTCTTCTGCCCAGCATTGACAGGGTTTTAAATGAAGCTTCCTTAAAGTTAGAGGAACTGGATGGGATTGCAATTTCCATAGGTCCTGGTTCTTTTACCGGCTTAAGAATTGGACTGGCTACTGCCAAAGGACTTTGTTTCGCTTCAGGAAAACCTCTAATTTCTGTGCCTACTTTAGATGGTTTAGTATATTTTCAGAGATCTTCCTCAGATCCTTTAGTTCCGATCTTGGATGCTAAGAAAAATGAGGTCTACTCAGCAGTCTATGATTCCAGAGATGGCGGAATAAAGAGAGTCTCAGACTACTGGGTCACTACTTTAGAAAAACTAGTTGCCAAAATTCCACAGGAGGTTATATTCTTAGGTCTGGGTTTAGAGGTTTTCAAGGAGAATCTGAAGAAGCTTTTGGGAGAAAAAGCTCATTTCTTGGAAGGAGAGAGGAACCTGCCCAGCGGAACAGCTATAGCTTTTTTGGGCTTGGAAAAATTCAAGCGCTCTCAATTTGAGTACTTAGATAAATTAGAGCCTTTTTATCTGAGAAGCTCTGAGCAGGAGCTGAAGTTTAAAAATGTCTGAACAGCTCAAGGATTTGACCTTTGAAAGGATGAAAGAAGGAGATTTAGAGGAAGTCCTCAGGATAGAAAAGGAAAGCTTCTCTGACCCCTGGACCAGGGAATCTTTTCTGGAGGACCTTAATAAAGATTTTACTTATCCAGCAGTGGCAAGGAAAGACGGGAAATTAGTCGGATATACCTGCTTATGGAAGATCGAGGATGAGCTACAGCTAGCCAACATTGCAGTAGATAACGAGCACCGGCGCCAGGGAATAGCTCAAAGACTGATGGAATGGATAATCGAGCAGGGATTAAAGCAGAAATGCAAAAGCGTGACCCTGGATGTGAGAATATCCAATTCAGTCGCTTTGACGCTTTACAGGAAATTCGGTTTTGAGCAGATCGGCAGAAGGAAAAATTATTACCGCTTTCCGGTAGAAGATGCCATCATAATGGAGAAAAAGCTCTAAGAGATAAATCTATGGAATGGTTCAAAAAACCTAAAACTGGCCTGGTCTCGCAGCAGAAAAAGGAGATCCCGGATGGGTTATGGACTAAATGCGAGAGCTGTGGCGAGATCATCTATGTGAAAGAGTTGGAGAAAAACCTGTGGGTGTGTCACCGGTGCAATTTTCACTTCAGGATAAAATCCAAAGATTATATCGAGCTTCTGCTGGATCAAGGGAAATTAGAAGAGTATGATAATAATCTGATCTCCACTGACCCGCTTAAGTTTAAAGATTCCAAAAGGTATCCGGACCGGATAAGAGATTCGCGTAAGAAAACCGGGCTGAACGATGCGGTGATCGTAGGGATTGGTAAAATCGAAAACAAAGAGGTCAGCTTCGGGGTGATGGATTTTGGATTCATCGGCGGGAGCATGGGCTCGGTAGTGGGTGAAAAGGTGGCAAGAGCCATTGAAAGATCTCTGGAGAGAAAAATACCTCTGGTGATTGTATCCTGCTCTGGTGGAGCCAGGATGCAGGAGGGGATTCTATCTTTAATGCAGATGGCGAAAACCAGTGGAATTCTGGCTAAACTCTATGATGCTAACATTCCGTTTATCTCTGTTCTCACCAACCCCACTACGGCCGGGGTTATGGCAAGCTATGCCTCCCTGGGTGACGTTATAATTGCCGAGCCAAAAGCACTTTTAGGATTTGCCGGACCCAGGGTGATCCAGCAGACTATTGGACAGGAGCTTCCGCCTGGTTTCCAGAGCTCCGAGTTTTTCTTAGAACACGGTTTTCTGGATAAGATCGTGGAAAGAAAGGATTTGAAGAAGACGGTTTCTCTTCTGTTGGAATATCTCTTGCCCCCGAATAAGACAAGCTGAATCCATATAAACCTTTTATCCTTTTAATACAAGATGAACTATCAGCAAGCAGTGGATTTCCTTTTTAGTCTGGAAAAGTTCGGGATAAAGTTGGGTCTGGAGAATACTTTTTCCCTGATGAAAAGGTTGGGGAATCCCCATCTCAAGTTTACCTCGATTCATGTTGCCGGGACTAATGGGAAAGGCTCCTGCTGTGCGATGCTTTACTCGATTCTGAGAAAGACAGGATATTCCTGCGGACTTTATACTTCTCCTCATCTTGTAGATTTCAGAGAAAGAATCAGGGTAGGGGAATCTCTCATAGAAAAAGATTACTTAAAAGATTTCGTCTCAGATTTCAAAGGGGAGATTCTAAAGAAAAAGTATACCTTTTTTGAGGTTATTACAGCCTTAGCCTTCTCCTATTTTGCCGACAGGAAAATTGAGCTGGCGGTTGTTGAAACCGGCTTGGGCGGAAGGCTGGACTCGACTAATATTCTGAAACCTGAAGTGAGTGTAATCACCAACATCGGTCTGGAACATACTGACAGATTAGGAAGGACTCTGGAAAAGATCGCCAGGGAAAAAGCAGGGATTATAAAAGATAACGTTCCCACTGTGACCTCAATTGAAAGAGAAAAGCCTTTTAAGGTAATCGAGTCATTATGCCGGCAGAAAAAATCAGAGCTCTTTTCGGTTTTCAAGGATTGCAAATGGGAGATCAAAGAAAGTTCGATTGCAGGAATAAAATTTAATCTTAAGACCAGAACAGATACCTATTCTGGAATAAGACTCAACTTAGCAGGTGAGCACCAGGTCAGAAATGCTGCCTGCGCAATCTTAGCCATAGAGAATCTTACTCATCAAGGGTTTAAAGTTGATAAAAAGGCGATTCTTTCAGGACTAAAGAAGGTAAACTGGCCAGGAAGATTAGAAGTATACTGCAGAAATCCTCTGGTGATTTTAGATGTGGCTCATAACCCGGATGGGATTAGGAATTTGACTTCTGCTCTGAAAAAGTTATTACACGATAAAAATATATATTTCATCTTCGGGGTGATGGAGGATAAAAATTACAGAAAGATGCTCCAGATTATGAGCAGAATAGCTAAGGAAATAATTTTGACTCAACTTGATTATCAACGGTCAGCCAAGCTTGATTCTCTGGCTGATTCGGCTCGAAAGTTAGGGCTGAGATATAGCTCTGTTTCTGGAGTAAAGGAAGCTTACCAGAGTGCTTTAAAAAAAATGAAGAAGGACGATGTTCTCTGCGTGACCGGTTCGCATTTCACCGTGGGTGAATTCTTGTCATGTCGAAAAAATAAAAAATGATCGGTAAACCCACGTTGCCTCCAACGTGGGTCGGTTCTTCCATCCTGCAGAATGCAGGAACAAATCCGGATTACCGATTAAGTAGAAAAAAAGAGGTTCCAATGGCTCCAGGTATAGAGATAACCAAATTTATCAGCGATATGTTAGCCCCGGTGGTGATGATATCCGCGTGCGGGTTGCTTCTTTTGGGTTTGCAAAATAAATACTCCAACATCATCAGTGCCATCCGGGAACTGAATGAAGAGAAAAGGGAATTGAAATTGACTGAAGAGCTGAATAAATTTCAGGTAAGAAGATTAAAAAGCATTGAAAAACAAGTGGGACAGCTTTTGAGAAGGGCTCGGCTGAACAAAAATTCGATTTTGAATCTCTATACCGGTATGATTTTCTTCATGCTGACCTCGCTCTTCATAGCTCTAAGAGATCTGGGGTTGCTTTTCAAAGGAGAGCTTTTCCCCCTGATTCTTTTTTTAGTCGGAACTGCTTTTGTGTTCAGCGGTACGGTTTTCGCCTACTTAGAGGTCAGGATCTCCTTCCGGGTGGTTCAATTTGAGGTGGAAGAGGAGTCGTAGGGGTTCAAAATTTTGAACCCCTACATTTCTTGATTAATGAATTTTTTGCCGGGGCAGTTCACGAATTGCCCCACCTCGACGTAATCAGAGAAATGATTGTAAAATAGAGATTGACAAATCAGGTCAGACAGTTAATAATTGAAGAAAACTTTAAGGAGGATGAATGATTTTAAGCATGACCGGGTACGGAAAGGCTGAAGCCGTTAACCAGGATTTTAAAGTGGTAGTAGAGATAAGCACAGTAAACAATCGCTTTTGCGAGATTCAGTTCAGACTCCCTAAATTCTTTTCCCTTTTAGAAGCGAGATTAAAGGAAAAAATCCTGGGAAAGATAACCCGGGGGAAGATCACCTATAGCCTGACCTGGGAGGAGAATCTGCCACCGTCTTCTTACGTGAAATTAAACCAGGAAGCGGCTGAGGTCTATTTCAACATTTTCCAGGAACTGAAAAAAAAGTATAACCTGTCAGGAGAATTAGAAGTAAAAGACTTCATCAATCTTCCGGACCTGATCAAGCTGGAGAAAGAGGAATATGATTTGGAAAAAGCCTGGAAGGTAATTGCCGAGGTCACGGAAAAAGCCCTGTCGGATATTAACTCGATGCGCAAGTCAGAAGGATTGAAACTGGGCGAGGACCTCAGGAAAAGGCTAGAAAAACTGGACGAGGTTTTAGGCAAGATAGAGTCCCTTTCCAGCCAGAACGTGGAAAATTACCGGCAGAAATTACAGAGCAGGATGTCTGAGCTTTTAGGTGACATAAGTCTGGATGAGCAGCGCCTGATCCAGGAGGTGGCACTTCTGGCTGAAAGATCAGATGTGACTGAGGAATGCGTGAGGTTAAGAAGCCATAACCAGCAATTCCTTGCTGCCTTGGAAGAGGAAGTTCCGGTCGGCAAGAAACTGACTTTTCTCCTGCAGGAGATGAACCGGGAGGCAAATACCATAGGGGCAAAAGCCTTGAATGTCTCCATCTCTCAGTTAGTCATCTTTTTAAAAGAGGAGATCGAAAAGCTAAGGGAGCAGGTCCAGAACATAGAATGAATTATCCTTTTATCTACAAAGGATCAGGGATTACCTTAATCATATAGAAATCAGTGGTCAGTGGTGGGTGGTCGGTTTCAGAAGAAGCTCAAGGAAAAGAATAAAAGATGAGAAAACAAACAAAGCCGATGTTGGTGGTTTTATCCTCACCTTCTGGTGGAGGCAAAACCGTCATCGCAAGATCATTGCTTAAGAAACATCCGAAATTCAAACGTTCGCTCTCGTTTACCACCAGGGAAAAAAGAAAAGGTGAAAAAGAAGGGATCGATTACTGTTTTGTCAGCCGGAAAGAATTCCAGAAGAAAATAAAGGAGCGTCAGTTTGCGGAATGGGCTTTAGTCTTCGGGAATTATTACGGCACGCCTAAAAAAAATATCCAAAAAGCCGAAGGAAAGATTAAGGTCTTGTTCCTGGTCCTGGATGTCCAGGGAGGATTGGCTCTCAAACGCAAGTATCCGGACAGCGTATTGATTTTTATTTTACCACCCTCTCTGGCCGAACTGGAAAAAAGATTATCCCATCGGGGAACTGACAAGCCGGAGATAATCAGGAAAAGACTGAAAGCCGCTCTAAAAGAGATCACTTTTTGTAAAAGATATGACTATATAGTGGTCAATAGAAAGCTCAAAGATACCGTAAAGTTTCTGGAGGAGATCATAACTGCCGAAAAGCACAGGGCAAAGAGGACGGCAATAGAGGTGTTCTTAAGTAAAAGGTCAAAATAGGAAACTAAGTCGAGGCTTAAGCCTCGCGGCAGCGACCCTGAAAGGGTCGCACTACGAAAAAAAAAGTAAAGTGGGGCTCAAAATTTTGAGCCCTTACAAAGGATAAGCAAGCCTGAAGGTCCAGAATGGATCTTGAGATTTGCCCTACGAAAAAAGACAACCCGGAGGTAGTTGAATGTCAGATTTCTCTCTGGATGATCTGTACAAGTCGAGGATAAACAGATTCGCCGCAGTGATTGTGGCTGCCAGGCGGGCACGTAAGATAAATCAGGATTTCTTAGCTGAAAGAGAAAGCAGGGCAGGGGAAGAAGAGGAGATAAAAGAGCCCAGGGCTGCGGATGAAGCACTGGAATCATTGATGAAAGGAAAAATCGAATTTGAGTATCCGGAAGTAAGAACTCGAAAGAAAGGATAAATGTAGACATTTATGGGAAAGAACTTAGTCATTGTAGAATCGCCTGCCAAGACCAAGACTTTAAAAAGGTTTTTAGGCAAGGATTATCAATTGGAGGCTTCTTTAGGGCATATAAAGAACCTGCCCCAGAAAAGCTTAGGTGTGAAGATCGAAGAGGATTTCAAGCCGGAGTACGTAGTTATCCCTGGCAGGAAAAAAATCATCGATAAGCTCAAAAAGGAAGCCGGGAAAGCTGAGAAGGTTTACCTTGCCCCTGATCCGGACCGGGAAGGTGAAGCAATTGCCTGGCACGTAGCAGAAGAGATCAAGAAAACCAATCCTAATATCCTCAGAGCATCTTTTAACGAGATAACCAAAGAAGCGGTTTTAAAGGGGATAGAAAAGGCTGGTCCAATTGATATGGACAAGGTCAATGCCCAGCAGGCTAGAAGGATCCTGGACCGCCTGGTGGGATATAAAGTCAGCCCGTTTTTATGGAAAACAGTTTACCGGGGCTTGAGTGCTGGGAGAGTCCAGTCAGTTGCCCTGAGGATAATCTGCGAGCGGGAAGAAGAGATAGAGAAATTCGTTCCCCAGGAATACTGGAGCATCACCGGCTGGTTTGAAAACCAGAAGAAAGAGTCGTTCTCAGCGGATTTGGTCAAGATAAAAGGGGAAGATTTCAGGATTGAAAATCAAGTTAGGGCAGAGGAAATTCTCCGGGACCTTGGGCAGAAAAATTACGAAGTAGATTCTGTCAGCACTGAGAAGAGGAGCAGAAACCCTTATCCTCCTTTTATCACCTCTACCTTAGAGCAGGATTCTGCACGCAGGCTTTATTTCTCTCCCCAGAAAACTATGGTCATAGCCCAGCAGCTCTACGAAGGGGTGGAATTAGGGGAGAAGGGCGCAGTCGGTCTGATCACCTACATGCGCACAGACTCAGTTCGCATTGCAGATTCAGCTAAAAAGGCGACCTGGGATTTCATAGAGAAAAATTTTGGCTCGAACTATCTCCCAGATAAGCCCCGTGAATATAAATCCAAAAAGACTGCTCAAGAGGCGCATGAGGCTATTCGCCCTACCTATGTGGAATATACGCCGGATGAGATAAAAAGATATCTAAGCAAAGACCAGTTCAAGCTTTACCAGTTGATCTACAATCGCTTCTTAGGCTCGCAGATGAGAGAGGCAATCTATGACACCACCAGTGTAGAAATCGAAGCAGATGGCTATACTTTCAGGGCAACTGTTTCAGAATTGAGATTTGACGGTTTCTTAAAAGTCTATCAAGAGCTCAAAGAGGAGAACGGGGAAAAAGAGGAGGAGGCGAAGCTTCCGCTCTTGAAAGAAGGTGAGAAGTTAAATCTGTTGAAGCTTGAACCGGAGCAGCATTTCACCAAGCCTCCTGCAAGATTTTCCGAAGCCACCCTTATAAAAGAACTGGAAGCCAATGGCATCGGAAGGCCCTCTACCTATGCTCTGATCGTGGGCACCATCGAGGAGAGAACATATGTGGAAAAAGAAAAGAAGAAGCTTTTCCCCACAGAGTTAGGAAAGACTGTCAACCGGATATTAGTGGAGAATTTCCCTGAGCTTTTCGACGTGGGGTTCACTGCTGAGATGGAGGAGGAATTAGACCGGATCGAGGAAGGGGAAGATAACTGGGTCAAGGTGCTGAAAGATTTTTATACTCCTTTTAAATCTATCTTAGAGGAGGCGGAGAAAAAAAGAAAAGAGATCAAAAGCACAATCCAGGAAAAAACCGAGGAGATCTGCGAGAAATGCGGCAGCCCGATGGTGATAAAATGGGGCAGGCACGGCAGGTTTTTAGCCTGTTCAGCTTATCCCAAATGTAAGAAAACCAAGCCGCTGAATAATAATGAGCAGAACCACATCACTGAGGAAAAATGCGAGCTCTGCGGGTCCCCGATGGTTTTGAAAAACGGCAGATTCGGAAAATTTCTTGCCTGTTCCAGATACCCTGAGTGCAAAAATACCAAACCTTATTCTTTAGGGATTCCCTGTCCCAAAGGATGCGGGGGATTCATCGTGGAGAAAAAAAGCAAAAGAGGGAAAATCTTTTATGGCTGTTCCAACTACCCCAAATGTGATTTCGCAGCCTGGGACAAACCGGTCAAGGAAAACTGCCCGCAATGCGGGGCGAATTTTATGGTTTTAAAAGAAAGCAAGAAAAAAGGGGAATATCTCCTGTGCCTGAAATGTAAATATGAAAAAAGTGTGGCTGAAGATAAGGTAGAGGTCAAGAGCTGAAAGGTGAGTTTTTATGTCCGGATCTGAATATGCAGAAGAAGAGCTGAAGAGCAGCATTCAGGATTATCTTTCTTACATTCAATCTGAGAAAAATTACTCCGTTCATACCTTTGATGCTTATAAGAAAGATTTGTTTTCCTTTTCAGATTTTCTGAAGTCTAAGCAAAAGGAAAAAATCACCCCAGACTCAATCCGGAGGAAAGACATAAAGAATTATTTAATCTATCTAAGCCAGAAGGGTTTTGATCCTGCTTCGATCCAGCGGAAACTCTCAACTTTAAGGTCTTTTTTCAAGTATCTGCAAAGGAAGCTGAAGGTCAAAACTAATCCAGCTTCAAGCCTGGAAGCCCCCAAAAGGAAAAAGAGGCTTCCTCGGGCGCTAAGCTGGCCACAGGTCAAGTCTCTGCTCGAGCCTTCCTTATATCAGAAGGAAAAAGAAGGATTGAGGGACAGGGCGATTCTGGAACTTCTGTACAATACAGGTCTAAGACTGGCTGAGATATCTTCCCTTAAGAGAGGAGATATAGATTTCCAAGCTGGCGAAATAAAAGTCCTGGGAAAAGGGAATAAAGAAAGAATTGTCCCGATTGGCGCGAACGCGGCTAAAATCCTTACTGGATATCTGGACTCAAAGAATTCCAAAGATGATTTTATTTTCTCAAATAAGTATGGAGAGAAGCTTGGTCGCAGGGGGATAGCCAGGGTGGTGAAAAAAATCGGGGCAAAGGTAATCGAGGAAAAAAAATTTAGTCCTCACGTTTTGAGGCACAGTTTTGCCACGCATCTTCTGGACGAAGGAGCAAACCTTCTGGCAGTCAAAGAGATGTTAGGACATAAAAAGCTCTCCACTACCCAGATTTATACTCACGTTTCTCTGGAAAGAGTGAAAAAAGTTTATAGAAAAGCCCATCCGAGATCGGGATATAAAGGCTGAAGCAAAGAATAAAGGTGACACATGATTGAATCGAATCAAAAAATTTACGGGACGACTATTCTGGGGATCAGGCATAAGGGGAAGGTGGCTATAGGGGGTGATGGGCAGGTCAGCTTTGAGAACACCATCATCAAGCAGAACGCCAGGAAACTCAGACGGCTCTATAATGACACTATATTAGCCGGTTTCGCCGGAGCTTCTGCAGATGCCTTTGCCCTGTTTGACCGGTTCGAATCGAAAATCGAGGAATTTCACGGCAACCTTAACCGGGCAGCAGTGGAGCTGGCAAAAGAATGGAGGATGGATAAGTACTTAAGAAGGCTGGAAGCGCTCATAGCGGTTCTGGATAAGGAGCATGCCCTGGTAATCTCCGGGAACGGGGACGTGATCGAACCGGACGATAATATCGTGGCTATCGGCTCAGGTGGCCCTTATGCTTTGGCTGCAGCCAGGGCGTTAGTGGAGTTTTCAGACCTGGATGCCAGAGGGATAGTTCAGAAATCTCTGGAGATAGCTTCCTCGATATGCATTTTCACCAATGATAAGATAATAATAGAGGAATTATAAAGAGGTTTAAGTAGATTGTGGAGTGTAAACCTTTGGGTTAATCAGGGATAAGTGTAGCGTCCTCACTCCCGTGAGGACGAGTTTTGCTCTCAGACACATGAATGTTCGTTGCCACAGGAGTGGCAACGCTACAGTTCGAAAACCTCTAAGTCATGAATCTCTAAAGAGTGATTCAGGAGCAAATGAAGATGAAAGAGCTTACACCTAATCAGATCGTTGAGGAACTGGATAAGTATATAATCGGGCAGGATAAAGCCAAAAAATCTGTGGGGATCGCCCTTCGGAACAGGTGGAGAAGGCAGCAGGTGGAAGGTGAGTTAAAAGATGAGATAATGCCCAATAATATCATAATGATCGGTCCAACCGGAGTGGGAAAGACCGAGATAGCCAGAAGGCTGGCAAATTTGGCCAGTGCCCCTTTTGTTAAAGTGGAAGCCTCTAAGTTCACTGAAGTGGGTTACGTAGGTCGTGATGTCGAGTCGATGGTGCGAGATCTGATTGATCTGGCAGTGAATATGGTTAAAAGGGAGAAATCGCTTGAGGTGAGCCAGAGGGCATCCGAGTTAGCTGAGGAGAAGATTTTAAACCTGCTTTTGCCAGTTACCTTAAGAAGAAAAAACGCCGGCAAAGAGAGTCTGCCGGCACCGAGTAAAGAATTAGAGGAGAAAGGAAAGAAAACCAGAGAGAAGTTAAGAGAAAAATTAAAACAGGGGAAATTAGACCAGAGGCATATCGAAATCGAATTGCCAGAGGACAGGTTTCCCACCGTGGAGATTTTCACTCCTGCCGGGATCGAGGAGTTAGGTTTCAATTTCCAGGAGATGTTCTCCGGAATGATTCCCAAGAAGACTAAAAAGAGGAAAGTAAGTGTGGGTGAGGCGCAGAAAATTCTTACCCAGGAAGAGGTGGGCAGGTTAGTGGATATGGAAGAGATCATCTCCACTGCCTTGGAAAGGGTAGAGAACTCCGGGATAATTTTTGTGGATGAGATTGATAAGATTGTAGGGGAGAAGGTCAAAGGCGCAGGTCCGGACGTCTCACGCGAGGGGGTTCAAAGAGATTTGCTCCCGATTGTGGAAGGGACAAATGTGATGACCAAGTATGGGATGGTCAAAACCGACCACATACTTTTCATAGCAGCCGGAGCTTTTCACACTTACAAACCTTCAGATTTGATCCCTGAGCTGCAAGGCAGGTTCCCGATCAGAGTGGAGTTAGACAGCCTCAGCACTAAAGATTTCGTGAGGATTTTGACTGAGCCAAGAAACTCTTTGATCAAGCAGTATACCGCCCTTTTAGCCACAGAGGGGGTGGAGATAGAATTCGAGAAAGAGGCGATCGAGGAGATCGCACATATCGCCAATTTAGTAAACGAGCGGACTGAAAACATCGGTGCCAGGAGACTGCATACTGTGATGACCACTCTCTTAGAGGATATAATGTTCAGGATACCGGAGACGAAAATGGAGAAGATTGTGGTGACAAAGAAGATGGTGGAGGACACTTTAAAATCTATCGTCGAAGATAAGGATTTAAGCAGATATATACTTTAACCCTTCCCCTCCTTTTTTCCCTGTTCAAAAGTTCAAAGGTTTAACGGTTCAAGGGAAAAAAAGTGATCGTTATCCGTTTATCGTGAGCGTGAAGTTCGTAGCGTCCGGGTTTATCCCGGATGTTTTTGTTTTCGTAGGGACAGAACATCGTTCTGTCCTAATACCTTTAAGCGTATCTTTTTCCCGTCGGGCTTAAACCCCACGCTACTGGAGGACCTCACCCTGACCCTCTCCTAAAAGGACAGGGAATATCAGCTTTTATTTTCCTTGACTTAAGGGAATTCGCCTTTAAATTTATAGACAATTCATTGAGAAGAGGAGATGATATGAAAAGAGATTTTTTGGCGGTTTCAGATTTTTCCTATAAAGAGGTCAAAGAGGTCTTCAAACTGACTGCGGATATGAAAAAGGGGAAAATTAAACCCCTGCCCCTTAAGAACAAAGCTGCGGTCTGCATATTCCACAAACCCTCTTTGAGAACCAGGATTAGTTTCGAGGTGGGAATCCAGCAGTTAGGAGGCAGGTCTCTTTACATTACCGGGAACGAATTCAAATTGGGCAAAAAAGACGATCCGGAAAAAAGGGAATGGTATTATGACGGTGCAGAGGTTTTATCCCGGATGATTGATCTTATCGTCATTCGCACTTTTGAACATTCCGGAGTCGAGGAATTAGCCAAATTCTCCAGGGTCCCAGTGATTAATGCCCTGACTGACCTTTACCATCCCTGTCAGATTTTAGGAGACCTTTTTACCATTTTCGAAAAGAAGAAAAGAATCGAAAATGTTTCCATCGCCTATGTTGGGGATGGCAATAACGTGTGCAACTCTTTTCTGGATGCAGCTTCCCTGATTCCTCTGGATTTGCGCATTGGTACCTCACCAGAAACAATGCCGGATAAAAAGGTTCTGGAGAGAGCGCAGAAATCCCGGATGAGCAAGATAAAGCTTACCAACTATCCAATCGAGGCAGTGGAAAATGCAGACGTTATCTATACTGACGTCTGGGCAAGCATGGGGCAGGAGGATCTTTATGAGTCAAAAGCCAGGCTGCTGCGAAGATTTCAGGTGAACTCTCAGCTTATCGGGTACGCCAAGAAGGATTGTCTGGTGATGCACTGCCTGCCTGCTCACCGGGGCGAGGAAATAACAGATGAGGCGATGGACGGGAAAAATTCTGTGGTCTTTGACCAGGCGGAGAACAGACTTCATATCCAGAAGGGGATTATCGTCGAGCTACTAAAGAAGTCTAAAGGCTAAAGTCTATAGTCTAAAGTCAAAAGACCCAAAACTCAAACCGATGGAAAGGAACAAAAAGTGTAGTTGCTCAATTTATTGAGTATAGCCAATTGGAGGTTGATCTAAAGTCCAACCTCCTGTCTTCGTTGGTGAGAACACCAACGAAGAGCGAATAATCCAAAGTCAAAAGTCGAATAGCGAACCGCGAATCGCTAAACACAAAGGAGGTTCTATGTTCAACAAAAAATCTTTACTCTGGCTCTGCCTGTTCTTCTTTCTTGTCCAGATAGCCAGTGCCCAGATGCCAGGAATTCCTGGTCCCGGCAACATGCCCAGGATGTTCGGCGAGTTCAAGATGCCGCAGGTAGGAAGCTATGCCGAGTATAAAATGACCTATCCCTCTGAAAAGGTGGAGACTATCGTCAGGATGTCCATAGTCGGGAAAGAAAAGACTCCAGACGGTAAAGAGCTTTACTGGTATGAATACCAGACCACTGATCCCAAAACCGGGAATATCGACATCGTCAAGATGCTGATCTCTGGAGACCCTCAAAAAGAGGGCACCATAAACCGGATGATCTTCAAGCACAATAAGGATAAGGCGATGGAGCTTCCAGAAGAGATGATGCGGATGATAAATGCCCCGATGAAGAAAGAAGAGAAGATCAAAAAAGAAGGAGAGGTCAAAAATCTGGGCATTGAGAAGATGCAAACCCCTGCGGGAATTTTAGAATGTTTTCACATGCAATATGTATCAGAAAATAAAGAAGCATCAGACGTCTGGCAGGCTAAGGAAGTTCCATTTTTTGGACTGGCTAAATCGGTTACCCAGGGGGTGAGTATGGAAATTCAGAAATTCGGCAAAGATGCCAAGTCCGCAATAACCGAAGAGCCTGAGAAATTAGTTATACCCGGCACAGAGAAGATGGAACAGGCACCAGCTATTGATACTTTGAAGAAAGAGCTTCCCAAAATACCCAAATAACCTAAGTAATCGGTGAAGAGTTAAATCATACTAAGAATGGTGGTTTTCAGAGTAAAATGATAACCACCATTTTTATTTAAGAAGTCAGAGGCGAAAAGATGGAATTGATAAGAAGATATTCGAACTGTTTTGTCTGCGGTAATCTGAATGATTATGGTTTGAAAGTTGATTTTTTTTATGATAAAGGCATAGCCAGAGCTGAATATGTGGCTGGGGAAAAATTTCAAGGATATAAGGATATATTGCATGGCGGGATCATCTCTGCTCTTTTAGATGAGGTGATGATTAAAGCCGTGATTGCGAGGGGTATTTTAGTAGTCACCGCTGAAATCCAGGTCAAATTCATCAAGCCGGTGAAAATTGGTGAGAAGTTGTTTCTGGAAGGGAAGATCACTGGAGAACAAAAGAAAATATTCACAGCCGAAGGGACAGTCAGCAACTCGAAAGGGGAAATAGTCGCTGCTGGGAAAGGAAGGTTTTTTAAAGTCACTGAAGAAATGCGAATGGTTTTAGAGAAAAGTTTAGAATAGAGATTTTAGGCTCTGCCTTTGGCGGAACAAAAAAATCGGTAATTCCGCCTTGCCCTCAAATCCTATTAATGGATCCGTAGGAGCGGGATTAGATACCCGCATTGGGGCAACATAGGTATTCTGATATTGAAGAGATCGTGGAACTCCTGTATGACGGAGCAAAAAATTATGCAACCTTAGAGGTTACATTCAAGTATAACTTAAATAGAATTTGTCCTATTGACATTACCCGATTTCTTCTTAAATTGTGGTGAAAATAGAAGCTTTTTTTCTCAAACTTAACAAGAGGAGACTTATGTTCTGGAGAAAGGTTTGGCTTGGTGGCTTAGGGGCTTTCTTGACTATCCTTTTTCTTAACCTGTCTTTGGCTTCAGGGTCGGTTCTGATTAGGATCGAACTAAAGACTGCAAAGGATTACCAGTTAGCAGCTGAAGTTGGGCTGAAAGCCTATGTAAGACTGGATAAAGCTTATCTGGGTGAAATCGAGAAAGATAAGATCGAAAAATTAGAGGTTGCTAAAATTCCTTACCAGATTATAGATGAGACCCCCTTTACTCAGGATTATTTTCTGGTTTCAAAGACTTTTTTTAGAGCGAAAGCAAATCTTTCAGATTACGGGCAGGTTTTATTAGATGAGGATGATTTAACCTTACTGAAAACTGATCAGAACAAAGCTCTGGAGCTTCTTAATGCCGGGTATCGCCTGACCAGGATTACTCCACAGGTTATTCCTTTAAAATATACCCCTCCTCCTTCGCTTGCCATTCCAGCCTTATCCTTTTCTCCTGAAAGAGACACCCTGGTTGACCAGGTCTCAGTAGATTCTATAACCTCTTATCTATTAAAACTGCAGGCTTATGACACCAGATTTGTTTATTCTGATTCGATTGTAAAAGCAAGGCACTGGCTCTACAGCAAGTTCAAAGAGTTCGGGATCGACAGCGTTTATTTTTATCCTTTTACTGCGTGGGATGGCTATATCAGAGGAAACTGGATGCAGGATTCTAATGTGGTGGCGGTCATACCTGGGACCGCTGCACCGGATAAAGTTATTGTAGTAGGCGGACACTACGATTCTGTGAACTGGGGCATGTGGAATTTTAATGATCCAGCACCAGGAGCAGATGATAATGGCAGTGGAACTGCGGCTACTTTAGAGATAGCTAGGATATTGGCCCATCACCCCCTCTCCAAGACGGTGATCTTTATGCCTTTTGCAGCGGAGGAGGTTGGACTTCTGGGAAGCTCAGCTTATGCCTACGATGCAGCTTCTCAGGGAAAGGATATTCAGTTAATGATTAATTTTGATATGATAGCTCACTGGCCCAACTCAACTGAAATGAATATCCATACCTATCCACCTTCTTTGCCTTATGCTCTGCTTTTAGTCCAAATGGCAGGCACATATACCAACCTTACTCCTCACATCCTGGGGAATTCTTCTGGAAGTGATAGCTGGCCCTTTTCTCAAGTTGGATATAACATCATATACAGTGCTGAACGCATCTTCAGCGACAACTGGCACCTAATTACTGATTCTGTAACTAATATGAATATCCCTTATATGAGCCAGATCGTCAGGATGAACCTGGCTACTCTAATTGAGGTAGCAGAGTCTCCTGGTCCAGTTGAGAACTTGCAGGTAATGGATGCCGGAGACGGGGAGAAGCTTTATTTGAACTGGGCTCCTTTACAGGAGAATAATCTGGTTGGATACAAGGTATATTCTGGCACCCAGAGCGGGGTTTATACTGATACCCACTTTGTTGCTCCAACTGTCCACTCAGATACATTGCGAAATCTTCAAACCGGGGTGCCTTATTATATGGCTGTTGCCGCGGTGAATAATTTAGGCAAGGAAAGTTTTTACAAAATAGAGATCATAGGCACGCCGCGTTCAATTCCCCTGGCGCCTTCAGGCCTTACTGCCCAGACTGGCTATTTCAAGATAAACTTATCCTGGCAGTCTAATCAGGAGGCAGACCTTGCATATTATAAGGTTTATCGCAGCCTTAGCTCTGGCTCAGGTTTTGACAGTATCGCCACCGGGATAAAAGGTTTTTCCTATCAGGATAGCGCACTCCAGGGAGGGATCTGGTATTATTATTGCATAACCGCAGTGGATACCCTGGGGAATGAGAGCAGTTTTTCCCAGGAGGCGAGGATGATCGCCATAACCTTGGATCAGGGTGTTCTGGTAATAGATGAGACTGGCAACAGTATGGGAAACCCTCCTATGCCCTCCAGTGATTTTCAGCAGGATAGTTTGTATTCGGAGCTATTTTCCGGGTATCAGGTGAGTTTTTATGAATATACCGATATCTCCACCCAGCCCTCGATCATCGACTTGGGCCCTTATTCGACAGTGGTATGGCTGGATGATGATTTTCAGATCTTCAATTTTGTAACGGATAAAGATGATAACCTGATAAAGGAGTATTTGGGGTATGGAGGCAGGTTTATCTTATTTAGCTGGACTGGATTAAGAAGGTTCGCCGGCACTCTACCTAAGACATTTTCTGCGGGTAGTTTTGTGTATGATTATCTGCACATAAGCTGGGCAAATGAGAACCCTGTAAACGATTTTGCCGGAGCTTTTCCTTATGACACTATATTTTATCTGGACATTAAATCAGACACTTTAAAATATATAAGCGACTGGCAAGGTCGGTTAAAGTATGTGAATATATTCAATCTAAGACCTGGAGCCCAGCCATTATATTATTTTGATTCCTATTCGGATAACCCGGCTTATGAGGGGAAGGTATGCGGTTTGAAGTATGATGGGACTGATTACAAATTAGCTTTTTTTGGGTTGCCCTTATATTATCTGGAGGCACCTGGTGCAAAGGAAATGGTAAGGTCATTGATGCAGGATTTCGGGGAGCCGTTAGGAGTCGAAGACCATCCCAATGTGAGCCTTCCTGAAAGATATATGCTTGCGCAGAACTACCCCAATCCGTTTAACCCCACCACTACCCTGCCCTTCAGTTTAAAGGTTCAAGGTTCAACGTTCAAGGGACCCATCCACGCCACCCTGAAGATATACAACATCCTGGGGCAGTTGGTGAGGACTCTGGTGGATGAGGAGAAAGCAGCGGGGAGCTATAAGATCATCTGGGATGGTAAGGACAATTCTGGCAAAGAGGTAGGAAGCGGGATCTATTTCTACCAGTTAAAAACTGAGGAATACACAGCGACTAAGAAGATGGTTTTGCTGAGGTAAGTTTTTGGTAGGGACGTATTGCAGTTCGACAGGCTCACTGCTCTGAGCGAAGCTGAAGAGCAATACGCCCCTACAGTTTTTTTGTAGGGGAAGGCTTTAGCCTTCCATCTTTGTCACTCCCCCACCTCCTTGGAGGTCTGAAGACCTCCGCTACATTTCATAAGGAAAACGTTGACAAAAGAAGTATTCTTTAATATAATTTCAACTTGAAGATGAATAATTTGAGAGACTAATAGCGACAAGCAACAGCCAAAAGCGAGTAGCGAATCAAAATGTTTCCACTAAGCATTGTAACCCCGGAGAAAACCTTCTATGAGGAAGAGGTATCCTCAGTTATTGCGCCGGGTATCGAAGGGTATCTTGGTATTCTAACTGACCATGCTCCCTTGATCACTGCTTTAGTCCCGGGAAAGATTACCGTCAAGAATTCGAGTGATGCTGAGACTGTAATGACTGTAAGCGGTGGGTTTTTGGAGGTTTTGAAAAATAAAGTAGTGATTTTAGCAGATTCAGTAGAGTTTGCTAAAGATATCGATTTAGAAAGAGCAACAAAAGCTCTGGAAAGAGCAAGGCAAAGGATAAAATCAAAAGAAAAAGATATCGATATCCCTCGAGCAACAGCAGCCCTTAAAAGAGCTCAGAACAGGATTGCAGTTTGCGAAGAATGTATAAAAGAGAAAACAACTTAGCCCCGTTTTGACTGTTCCCCCAGATTTATCATCGAATTTCGAAAATCTCTCGTAAGACTGTTGTTGCTCGATTTATCGAGCCAAAAATGCACCATGAATTGGGCAACTACATTAACTGGAGTAAAAATTACTCCATAGGCAGATCTGCCTATGGCATAGCAATATCAGGGTAAACCTAAGGGTTTGCACTCCGAAATCCCCAAAAAACTAATTTTTACTAGAAAAAATAATTGACATTAAAACATTAACCTATTATTATTTGTTACAAATTTCACAAGCTTTCTGGAATAGAAGGCGAATGGATGTTTTTACAAACAAATATCTGGAGGTTAAACCATGAGTGTTAACCCGTTCGAAATGGCGACTCAACAGTTGAAAGATGCAGCCGCCAAGTTGAAGCTGGATAAAGGTATCCTGAAAGTCCTCAGCCAGCCGGAAAGAGCCCTGGAGGTCTCAGTGCCTGTAGTTATGGACGACGGCAGGATTGAGGTCTTTACTGGATACCGGGTTCAGTACAGCAGTGTCAGGGGACCGTGCAAAGGTGGTATAAGGTATCATCAGGATGTTACCATAGATGAGGTAAAAGCCTTAGCCGCCTGGATGACCTGGAAATGTGCAGTGGTAAATCTCCCTTATGGTGGAGGTAAGGGAGGAATAAAGGTCGATCCATTTAAGATGTCCGAGGCAGAGGTTCGCAGGATGACCCGCAGGTTTACAGTTATGATTTTGCCCTTGATCGGCCCGGAAAAAGATATACCGGCTCCGGATGTGAACACCGGACCTTCTACCATGGACTGGATGATGGATACGGTCAGTATGTTCAAGGGTTACTGCGCACCGGGTGTGGTCACCGGGAAATCGATCGAGTTAGGAGGTTCCCTCGGAAGAAAGGAAGCGACTGGCAGGGGAGTCATGATCTGCACTCGCGAACTTCTGAAGAGGTTGAAAAAGGATATCAAGAAATGTACGGTTGCGGTTCAGGGTTATGGTAATGTTGGCTCGATCTCGGCCACCCTTTTGGAGCAGGAAGGCTGCAAGATAGTTGCAGTGAACGATGTCTCCACCGGATTTTATAACCCCAATGGTTTGAATATCAAAGTAATCAATAAGTATGTTGAGACCTCCAAGAATCATCTGCTCAAAGGTTACAGCGAAAAAGGGGCTGAGGAGATAACCTCAGAGAAGCTTCTGACTCTGGACGTCGATGTTCTTGTTCCAGCTGCTTTAGAGGGACAGATAACTGAGAAAAATGCTAAAAACGTAAAAGCCAAGATAATATCCGAAGGAGCCAACGGACCGACTACGCCGGAGGCGGATAAGATTCTATCCGAAAAGGGAACCATTGTGATTCCGGATATCTTAGCCAATGCTGGTGGCGTGGCTTGCTCTTATTTCGAATGGGTTCAGGACCTGCAATCCTTTTTCTGGAATGAGGCGGAGGTGAATAAAAAACTCGAAGAGGTGATGTCCAAGAGTTTTGCAGAGGTCTGGGATTTCTCCAGAGAGAAGAAAGTGGACATGAGGAACGGGGCAATGATGTTAGCAGTGAACAAAGTGGCTACTGCCCTACAAAAAAGAGGGATTTTCCCATGATCCGTTGAAAAGGACAGGAAGATATAAAATACCCCGGTTTCACTCTGAAGCCGGGGTTTTCTCTTTGAGTGCCCCAACTTTGGTTGGGTCAAGACCGCATCCCTACACTGGAGGTATAAATTCCATAATGAAAATTCTTATTTTAATTTCTTGACTCTTAAAATTTAATAGATATTTTAAAATTTAGAAAATTTAAATGGAGGCTTATATGAAAAAAAACATCATTGTTTCGTTGACTTTGGCTTGGCTGGTTTTCTCCTGGATTGAGGTTTTTGCCTATACTGGAGAGGTGGATACTTCCTTCGCCACCCCGGCACCCTGCCCCACTGGTGTGGTCTTCTGTGGAAAAAATCTATGGGTGGCTGATCGAAAAACTGATTCGCTCTATGCAATAAAACCGGAAGATGGCACAGTCAGTAAGACAATTTCAGCTCCAGGTTACCAGCCCGTAGGCTTAGCCTGGGACGGGAAATATCTCTGGTGTCTGGACAATGAAGAGAATCTGATCTTCAAAGTTAACCCCCAGACCGGGATAGCCTTGAAGACTATTCCCTCTCCTTCGTCCAGTCCCAAAGCTTTAGCCTGGGATGGAAAGTTTTTATGGGTGGCGGATAATTTGGCCAGGGAGATAAATAAAATAAGCACTGAAGACGGAACAACCATTACCACTATCCCTGCTCCATCATCAGACATTCAGGGATTAGCTTTTGATGGCAAATATCTCTGGGTTTCTGACAGGACGTCTAACAAGATTTATATGGTTACGCCTGATAAGGGAGAGGTTATCCTATTCTTCGATGCGCCTGGTCCTTATGCCCGGGGCCTTGCCTGGGATGGTAAAAACCTCTGGAATGTGGATTATCAGACAGACAAAATTTACAAGATCAAAATCGGAGACAAAGACAAGCTAGTCTGCACAAATGAAAAGTTAGAAGCTCTGGAGTATACCAATCAGGTGAGAAATTATGGTCCCGGAACCTTAGAGGATTTGGACATCTATTTAGCCATCCCCCAGGACCTGGATAATCAGAAAATAATAGGTAAAATAGAGTTTATGCCTGAACCTTCAGACATTCTCACTGACAGGTGGGGGCAGAAGGTGGCACATTATCATTATAAAGAAGTGAAAGCCACAGAATTTGTAACTGCTTCGATGAAAGTCAAAGCTAAACTTTATTCGACCAAGTACTTTATTTTTCCTGAAAAAGTGGGGAGTCTAAAAGATATACCCAAAGAGATAAAGGAAAAATATTTAGTGGATGATACCAAATACTCGATCTCTGATCCTTTCATTCAAAAGTCTGCGGCTGAGGCAATTGGTGATGAGAAAAACCCCTACTGGATTGCCCGGAAGATTTATGATTATGTTCAGGATAAGATGCGTTATGAATTGGTTGGAGGCTGGAATATCGCGCCAACCGTCTTAAAAAGAGGGACCGGCTCCTGTTCTGAATACAGCTTTGTCTTCATCGCTCTGTGTCGGGCTGCCGGTATTCCTGCAAGGTATCAAGGCTCAGTGGCCCTACGGGGGGATGATGCTTCAACGGATGATGTTTTTCACCGCTGGTGCGAAGTCTATCTTCCCAATTACGGCTGGATTCCGGTAGACCCTTCTGGAGGAGATCAGCCCTCGCCTGAAGCCCAGGCAGCTTATTTCGGGAATTTGGCTAATCGCTATTTGATCACTACTGTGGGAGGTGGAGGCTCAGAGTATTTAGAGTGGAATTACAATTCAAATGAGACCTGGACTTCTTCTGGTAAATGCAAAGTTTTTGCTGAGCATATCGGTGAATGGTTACCATTATCAGAACAACAACTTTCCGAACAGGAGCGGATCGAATCAGCAAAAACCTGCCAGCCTAAGAAATAAGAAAAATCTGTAGGGGCACAGCATGCTGTGCCCCTACCTGTTCACAGGTATTAATAGGAGAAATAAATGAGACAATATAAATGCTTGATAAAAGAATTTCTTAATATTACGCCATCCTGGTCGTCTAATGTAGAATATCGTATGCAAATTGAGACTATTCCTGCGGAAAAGATAAATCAGTCTGAAGAAAAACAATATAGAAAAATTTATCAAGTAAATATTTTTTGTTCTGGTCCACAAAAGGTCATTTGGCGATTTTCAAACAATGACTTGGAGAAAGTTCTTTGTGAATATGCACGAAGACTTTTTGAAGAAAAATTTTCTAAAGGAGCTTTTCCTGAGTCCGGGACTTTAGATTTGGTGCTGGACCCTGCTAATACTCCAAACAGTTGTCCTTATGACCCAAATAAAATTAAATGTTACCAAAATTATACATTTCCTGTTGAAGTTGAGAGGAAAATAGGTTTTAGAAAAAAGTAGGGTTTCAAAAATTTGAACCCCTATAACTTTTGTAATTGAAAATGGTAGGGGCGGGGTAAACCCGTCCCTACAAGTTCTTAATAGGTCTCTTTATAATACTGGTCGCGGAAATCCTGTATCTTGGCGTTCTTTTTCAGGTTGTCAAACCACTGAGTATAGAAATCATATTGTTTTCTACGCAGCAGGTTGACCTTAAGAGAATCGCTTTGAGTCTGATAAAGGCTATCGTTAACTGCAGATTTCGATACCAGTTGTAATATATAAGTCCCTGTGGTCAATTCAACTGGTGAGCAAACCTGGCCCTTCTCATTTAAGGCAAAAGCAGTACCGGCAAACTCCGGGATTTGACCTACTCCGGAAACGTAAGAACTCCTGTAAAACTCGCCTGAGTCCATGACTTTTTCGTTGTTTTCTTCTGCTGCTTTTTTGAAATCCTTGCCCTTCTTTATCTCTTCGTAGATTTTGGTGCCTTTCTGATAAGCCAATTCGTATTGTTTCTTATTCAAAAGAGCCTGTTTGACAAAAGGCTCAGCATCAGAGAGAGGAGGTATCCCCGCCGGTTTCCTCTCCTTTACCTGTACTACGTAGTAGAAAACCTGAGATTCTATCGGATCGCTAATCTTACCAGGTTTGTTCTCGAAGGCGAATTTGTTTGCCTCTGCTGAAAAGCCTAAATCGGGAATAAAACTACCTTTAATGAACATCCCGCTTTCCTTGACGTCAAGTTTTTCTTCAGCCGCAGCCTTATCGAAACCCATCTTTCTGGCTTTTAGCAAAAATTCATCTATCCTGCTTTTGATTTTGTTAAAAGTCACCTCAGAAGGGGCTACTTTTAATGCAATATGGCTGGCGTGAATCTCTTCTCCTTCCTTAGTTTTTCTTTTATCCAGTAGCTTTATCAGGTAGAAGCTATACTCTGTCTTCACTGGCTCAGAGATCTCACCCGGTTTTAAGGTAAAGGCAACTTCATCAAACGACTTCTTCATTGATCCTTTTCTAAACCAGCCTAAATCTCCTCCATTCTTTTTGGTGGCTTGGTCCTCAGAATACTCTTTTGCCAATCCAGCGAAATCCTCCCCTTTTAGAGCCAGGTCCCGGATCTCCACAAGTCTCGATTTCGTCTTCTCTTCATCCTCCTTAGAAGGGGCTTTGGGAAATTCCACGAATCTCAAGATCGCCCTTTCTGTCATCTTGAATTTATCTTTATTTTCGTCATAGTATTTTTGAATTTCTGACTGGTCGAGTTTTATACCCGAGGCAGGAAACTCTGTAGTGGGGACGAAGATATAATTCACCCTGACTTTCTGGTTATCATTCACATATTTTCTGTAGACCTCCTGGTCATTTATGCGAATTGAGCCGATTATGCTCTCCTGCAGTTTGCCAACCATGAGCTGGTTCCTGATCAGCCCTTCTATTTGACCCCAGGGCACTCTTGGGTCGGTCAGGGCCTGCAGGTATTTGTTGTAATCGAACTTTCCATTGGTCTGGAAACCCTCGCTTTCCATTATCTCCTTGGGTGGGAATCTTTTCATAAACTCGTAAAGCTCCTTGTTGGTAATGACTATCCCTTTTTTCTTCACCTCCTGGGCGAGAAGGGTCTGGTCAACCAACTCTGACCAGGCTTGATCTCTCAGGTCTTTAGCTACCTGGTCAGTGACCTCGTCGGACTTTTTCTCTGCATCCCTCAGCTTCTGCTCATATAGATACTGGAACGACTGGTAAGGTATATCTTTTCCGTTTATCACCGCGATGACCCCCTGTTTTGATTTTCTTGAAGTGAACTCCATCCCCCAGGCAAAGACTATGGTTCCCACAAAGGCGGCAATCACTATCCACAAAATTGAGCGGGTCATCTTGCGCATTGTCTTCATCATAAAAGTTTCTCTCCTTTTTTATATCTTTTGAAAAACCATATATTTATACGGATGACTAATATAATTTGTATTCTCTAAATGGCAAGAGGTTTTTGGGATTGAAACACCAAATTCATCGGTAAATACAAAAAAACCGGGCTTTTTGTGAATCCCGGTTTTTTCGAAAAAAGGGTTTAATCTTATTAATAGTTGTGGGGATATTTATAGCAAATTTTTGGTTTCGGTCCCCCTCGAAAGAGATAAGCATTTAGATACACCACATCAGCAACAGTAACACTCCCATCGCAATTTGCGTCCCCCATTTCTACAACCGGAACCGGTATCGGACCATGCTTAAATAAAAAGTTTACCAGATAGGTTACATCCCCCACAGTTAGAGATTTATCGTTATTCGCATCTCCACGACTGATGGCCAAAAGCGCGCGAAAGGCGTTCAGCCTACCATAACCATAACGCAGGCTGAAACATTCAGTAGTATCTGGACCGCCGGCTTGAAAAAGGTAACAGGAGTCTTCAGCGGATTTTTCAATTATTTCCTTTACCTGATAGCTGGAACAAGGAAGAGCGGGATAGAGACGCCACCATTGTGCCTTTATTAAGGCTGCAGTCGCTGCCACTTGAGGGCATGCTGCTGAAGTCCCACCAAATCTGGCAGTATAATTTACATTCGCAGGACCTGGGAAATGAGGGTTATAACCTCTTGCTCCCATAAGATCCGTACTCCATATATCTCCTTCAAGATTAATATATCCACTTGGCGCTAACACCGCCAATTGAGGTCCGTAGGAGCTATAAGACCAGTATCTGTCCAGACTGTCTGAAGCACCAACTGCTATTACGGAGTCCATATTAGCGGGGAAGAATATACAACCTCCGAAGTTGCCAGTTGAGAACACCACTACGCCTCCTTCAGGATTGGAAGGTTTTGGACGGATGAAGAAATTAATCGCTTCGATTATATCTGGCCAAGGCGTGGAGTCGCAAGTGGTTATTATCCAACTGTTACTTGCTATTTTCGCACCCAAGGCTCCTGCCATAGCGAAAGCTGTAACCACTTGTGTAGTAAACCTCCACGGGTAGCACATAGAGTCATCAGAGTTCTTAATTGGAACTATTGGGCAAAGGGGAGCCAAACCTGATATTCCAAGGGAATTGTTTTGGGTAGCGGCAATAAGACCGGCACAAATTTGTCCATGTGCGCAATAATCACCGGGCGTCGGGTCCCAGTCTTCTTGTGGGTGAAAAGTATTATATCCTACAACATCATATCCCTGTGCCAAGTTAGGCAAATCCTCATGCAGCTCGACTCCATCGTCGATAACAGCAATTGGCAAATCTGCATTGCCTTTGCATATTTCCCAGGCTAAAGGAGCATCTATATCCGCATCGATCTTTCCACCAATCTGGCCCGTGTTTTCATAATTCCACTGATGCTGAAAAAATGAATCGTTGGGAGTAAACGAGGTCAAGACGATCTCTATTATGAAATCAGGGTGTGAATAATAGGTGGACAAATCTTCATTGTACTTATTAGCAGTTTGTAACACATCTTTATCAATAGAGCCAGTAAGCTTCAAGATGAAAAAATTGGGAAAGTCCGGTATTGAATCGACGATGATAACCCCATGTTCAACGTTCAGGCTGTCGATATAGGAACGGGACACCGAAGGATAAAATTGAGCAACGAACTGATCTGTAACGAGACATTCCATAGGGTCTAACGTCGAGTAAACGGGATTTGCCATGACGACTTCACTCTTCGCTCTGAGTTTTTGAATCAAACTTTCAATATCGGTACCCGGTAAAACATGCAGGACCAAAAAGTCTTCCATTGTTGGTTCTGGTTCCACATTTTGGTCAAAGGCGGCCTCGGAGAAAATAAAATTGTTTACGCTGTCTTGGGTCATTGTTGGCAAGAACTTGATAGTAACCTTCTCTTGTGAAAGCGCTAAGGGTTTCTTCACCTCGTAAGAATAATAGTATACATTCTGAGCACAGACTCGAGAGCATGGTAAGACTGCTGTTGTCAGCACTGTTATTACTAGAAAATGTCTCAGTGAAAGCATTTTTCACCTCCTTTCAAAAAGGTTCAAGACTACACACGCACTCACAGGGCCATGATATCCAGGCCCTGGTGAGGCTTTGGAACAGCTATCACCTTAAGAGGCTCATTTCTCTCCAGGTCAATCACCAGCACCCGACTTGAGCATACAGTCAGGTAGGCTTTTTTTCCATCAGGGGTTATCCTTATGAAAAAAGGTTTAACAGGTACCGGGTCCAGCGAATCCCTGAGTGAAGTAAGGTCAATACTGGGCAAGGGAGTATTAGTCTTAGTATCGAAAACGCCCAGTTTCTCCGTTGGTGGGGGTTCAATCGACATACAGGAGCCTCCTCCACCAGGGTCCGTCAGATAGACTGCGCTCCCGTCAGGCTTAATTCCTAATTGGCCACCTGAATTTATCTCAAGTTGAACTAACAAGCTATCCTGGGCAATATCAAAAACACAGAAATAAAATTCCCAGGTGGTGCGACCAAGGTAATACAGAATCTTGCCATCCGGAGACAACTGATAATCAAGTAACCCTGGTATTCTTCCATCCCGCAGACGAATGTTAAAAGAACGAACAAAGCATTTAGTCTGATAATTGAATACTTTCATTTCCCCCCCAACTTTACCGTAAGCTAAGGGAGCAGTTCGGTCAAAACAACCCGGTAGAAAGATGGTGCTCTCCGCATAAACCAGCTGATGCGTAGAGGCATCCAAAATCCTGAATTCCCCTTCGTACTGAAATAGATATCTTCCATCCGGTGAAATCACAGTGCTACTATTAGGCCCAATGTATTTTGTAACTTTGGTTCGGGTATCTATCTCATAATAAATAGAAGACCAAGAAGAAGACGTGGTGTCAAAGACATTAACAAGTACATATAACGTTCTTTTGTCCGGAGATAAGGCTAAATAACCAGGCCAGTTATAGGGACCAAGGGAGATTGAATCCACAAGTGAATCTGTCTGGGTCGAGATGACATAGATCAACTTTGTAATGTCTGAACTAAAGCCCCCACTTGTGTATAAGTAATAGTCTTTTATAAACTCGTAACGGACAGAATTCTTGGTGCAATTAGAATAGAAAATAAAAATAGATAAAATTATCAGGAGAGTAACTCCCCAAAAGATTTCACGCTTCATATCAACTCCTTCAGTTGATAGATTCTTTTCCTAATGATATGATTGATAAGAATTCAACCATAACTAAAGAATACCAAGTTGGTTTGTCAAGTGTTTTTTCAAAAAAAATTGACATTGCAGAATAAATCTGTTTATTGATGAAATATGAAGAAGATGATTTTCTGCCTGTTCTTGACTTTATGCTTGTTCACCCTCTCTTTTTCTCAAGAAGGATATATTTTCCCACTTAAAGAAAGCAGGGAGCTTTCTTCGATCTTTGCCGACCATAGAAACTTTCATTTTCATTCAGGTATCGATTTTAAGACCGGGGAGAAGACCGGGCTTGAGGTCTACGCTGCAAAATCCGGCTGGGTATACCGTCTTTTTGCCTCCTGGTGGGGTTATGGCAAAGCCGTTTATCTAAAACACCCGGATGGAAAACTTACCCTGTATGCTCACCTTTCAGATTTTTCGGAGAAGCTAAAGAAAATCGTGACTGATGAACAGTTGAAAAATAAAAGATATAGGGTGGATATTTTCCTCCAGGATACAATCTGGATAGAACAGCGTGAGCTGATCGGATATTCGGGTGAGACTGGAACTGGAGAGCCTCATTTTCATTTTGAAATCAGGGATGAGAAGAATAGGCCGTTAAATCCACTCACATCCGGGTTTTCAATCCCGGATACAATCCCTCCGGTCTTCACCAGCATAGGGATAAGACCTTTAAACCTGAATTCGTATGTGGATGACTCAACAAATATCATGATTTATCCTCTGCGTTTTGATTCCAAGCAACAAGTTTATTCCTCAACAGAAATCCCGATTGTGGAAAGAAATATTGGTATCGAAATCTCAGCTTATGATCAGATGGCAGAAAAAGGGAGCAGGTTTGGAGTCTACAAACTGGAGCTTTTCCTGGATAGTCTGCTGGTGTTCTCCACTCATTATGATACCGTAGATTTCGAAAGTAGCTGGAAAGTTGAGCTGGACCGTGATTTTGGGCTACTGAAGAAGAAAGAAGGAGAGTTTTATAAGCTCTATCTGGATTATGGCAATGATTTGCCTATGTATCATTCCATAAACAGAGGATTTCTCGAATTTCCGGACAGCGGACTTCATCAGCTCGTAATTTTAGCTTTTGATGCCCCTGGAAATATCTCCAGGTCAAAGCTGGTTCTGAAGGCAATTCGTCCGCGCGTATATGAGGTTTTGAAGACTGAAAATCCCAGACTTTTTATGACCATAAACCAGGACAAAATAATCACACAGAGCGAGGATGGACTGGCGAGTGTTGAGATAGACTCAGGCTCGGTTTTTAGAAAGATTGCCCTGCAGGTTAAGAAATTAGGCTTACCCAGAAATGCTAGGCTGAGAAGCTCTTTTTATTCTTTTCTGCCGTCAGATGTCCCGTTAGCCAGAAATGCAAAAATCACTATCCGATGCACGAAAGGCAAGTGTCGACTGGCAAAAACCGGACTATATGAGTTCTTTGACAGCGCATATAAATTCACAGGGCATGAAATAGATACCGCAAACAATTCGATTTCCGGAGAGGTGCGAGATCTGTCAACCTACGTGCTCTTAGAGGATAGGAAAACTCCGGAGATAAGAGAGCTTTATCCAAAACCGGGTCAAAAGATAAGCGTAAAAAAGATAATCATATCCGCAAGGGTTTCAGATGACCTATCGGGAATAGGAAATGATCAGGATATAGAGGTTTACCTGGACGGGGATTGGCAGATACCGGAGTATGACCCCGAAAAACTCATTTTAATCTGCAAACCTGTAAAGGTTTTGTCTCTTGGATGGCACAAACTGGTTATCAAGGCTCAGGACAGGATGCGAAATACCAAAATAATCAAAAGCAGGTTTAAAATAATTTAGACAGTTCAAAGGTTAAAGAGTTCAAGGGATAAAGGGTCAAAGGGAAAGAATTCGTTGGTGAGGAGACCAACTGAGAGATTAAAATTGGAGTGTAAAGCTTTAGCTTTACCCTAAGAAATGCTCCCACCTTGAGGGCAAGGCTGGAATACTGAAAAAAAGTTCAAAAGTTCAATGGAAAAAAACAAATGCTTCCGCTAAAAGACGACATACCTTCTTATAAGAAACCAATAGTAACTCCTCTGCTCATCGGGATAAATGTCCTGGTTTTCCTATATCAATTTTCCTTAGGTCCTGGAGTAGAAGGACTTGTGCTTAAATATGGTGCGATACCTTACAAGATTACACACCTTGGTAAAGTGACCCATTATGCCACTTTCCCTGTTCCTCTGACCCTTTTTACCTCCATGTTTCTTCACGGGGGTTTTCTGCATCTTTTGGGGAATATGCTTTACTTATGGATATTCGGAGACAACATGGAGGACAGATTAGGCAGATTTAAGTTCATCCTCTTATATCTGATCTCAGGTCTGGCAGCCAGCTTCTCGCATATACTGACTTCACCCAATTCTACAGTGCCAATGATCGGAGCCTCAGGAGCTATTGCCGGGGTGTTGGGGGCTTATATGGTGGCATTTCCCTATGCCAGGGTGTTGACTCTGGTCTTTTTCGGATTCTTTGCCAGGATAATAAAGATACCAGCATTTTTTGTTCTCGGATTCTGGTTTATACTGCAGTTGATATATGCTCTTCCGTCTTTAGGTGCTCAGAGCGCAGGAGGGGTTGCTTTTTTTGCTCATATAGGAGGGTTTTTAGCTGGGATTCTGTTGTTTTATATATTGAGATAAATCAGACGCGCGGTAGGGGCGAGGTTCCCTCGCCCTGTACGGAGTGAGAAAATGGTAGACCCAGAGCCTGCCCGTAGGGTTGTCCTCAACCTGGGTTGATCAATTTTGACCCACCTTGAGGGCAAGGTGGGTTACCTCACCAGACTCATCTTTTTAGTTTCCTGATAATCACCAGCCCTTAACTGATAGAAGTAAATCCCGGATGACACCAAGTTTCCCCTTTGGTCTTTTCCATCCCAGATGACCTGGTAATTTCCAGGAAGTTTTTCATCGTTCACCAGAGTCCTCACCAATTGTCCGAGGATATTGTAGATTTTCAGGGATGTGAGGAGGGGACTCCCAACGCCAGACTTCAAACTCCCAACTTTGAAGGGGATGGTGGTCGAGGGGTTAAAGGGATTAGGATAGTTAAGTCCCAGGGAGAGGTTTAGATCTAATCCTTTATCAGAATCTTTTACATCTGATTTGGCACTAAGGTTCATTTTAGCTTCAAAAGGTAAAAAGTTGTGTTTAGTAACAGTCAGGTTAACCTCACCCGGTCTTAAATTTAAAAGAGGGATGGAAGTATTGCTTTCCTGACCCGTTATACCTGTGAAAAAGAGTGTATCCTTTTGGCTTACAACTACTTTTGCATCAGGCAATGGTAATCCTTTTACTTTAACCTGCACGATAAAGATAGAATCGGATGAGAGATCATAAGGGTAATTAACTTCAAGAGAACAAGGTACTTCGGTCCAGATTTGCATCTCCGGGTCACCTAAGAGGTTATGTCCGTAATTCAAGTCCCTGTAAATTGAGTAGGCTGTTTTTGAAAAGGCTTCAGCTATTCCGATGTGATATTCATATTCAGGTTTGAAAAGATTTTTCATAAATTCTGAAGCTAACTTGTAAGAGGTAGAAACCCAGCCCCAGCGGGAATACCCTAAAAAGGCGACTGCTCCTTTATCTTTGGAGATCAGGAAACTTTTTCCTATACAGGGCGGAGTTCCTAAAGTCGGCTCAGTTTCAACATCCAGCGCGGTTTGGTCACAGGAAATCGAGTAAATGATTCCTAACTTATTGCTGTTATTCAGGTTATTCAAATGACCATTGCCATCATCGATATTGGAATCCGAATAAACACAGCTTTTGGGCCATTGGTTTATAAGATTGGAACTGGCGACAAAACCGTTTGATTTCCCGTGAGCAAATACCCCGATTATTCCCCATCCCTGATTTAGAACCTCAATACATTTTGAGCCTGAGGGATCAGTGGGGTTTTCAGCACTTCCTGAAGGAGATTCTACTAAACTCTGCAGGTCCTGGAAAAAACTCTGGTCGACCTGCTGGGAGACCAAAGTATGCTGTCCGACTGTTTCCCAGTCTCTCATCTGGTCAGAGCTTAGCCACAACGCTTTTTTGAGAAAGGAATAATCACCAGACCCCGGGTTTTTCTCGTAATTTATTATCTTCTGGACGAAAACGTCCGCTTCTTCTGGAGTTTTTACAGGTGCTCTCCCGACAAAAAGCTCAGGATACAAGTCAGGAGAATCATCAGTCGGCTCCCCATAAACCCCATCTCCATCTTTATCCCAGTCTCCATCTAAATCCGCATAATAAAGGTCGCAGATCTGCTGGTCAATAATCGGAATGGGGGAAGAGGTATTGGCATGGTAGGCGTATCTGAACGGGACTATATCTCCGTCTCCACCTAAAAGGATCCACAAAAGACCATCAGGATAAGATTGGATCAGGAAATTTCTGGTTTTTTCCTGGAGGTCTCTGCCACTACAGGAATTCATTATGCTATCAGTCGTAACGATCTTTGCCCTTAACCCTTTTTGAGTTTTCCATTCAATCAGAGGGAAAAAGGAATTCCTCAACTCTTCTGAAGTGATTATTAGATATACAGGTTGATCCGAGGCTCCGGCTTTGTATTCAGGCGTGCGGGAATATTGAGGAAGCTCTTCAGGATTGTAAAGTAAATCACCAAGAAAAGCTGCTGACAGTCTATTTTTTTCCTCTAAACCTATTTTAGGATAAACTCTTCTCGATGGAGCTTCCTTTAGAATGATGGTTAGCTTTAAGCTCTTGTTTAATAAAAGGTTCTGGGATTTCGGAAAATACTTTAAAGGATATAAAGCCAGGCTCAAAATATGATTCCCCTCTAAATAATCTGAGCTTATAATCTTATATGGTTCTTGAGGATACACCTCATCAGAGAAGTAAACTGTAGAGTCAAATACAGGTAAATCCTCGACTGGCATTCCATCGGTTTTCTCTTTTCTAAAACCAGGGCAAATAAAATAGTTTCCGAGAAGCTTCTCGTTCTCAGTCTCGCACAGAACCGTATCGACGACTTTATTCTCAGGAATTAAAAGGTTAAAAATCCTGAAAGGAAGTACAGGTTTTTCAATCTCTTCCTCGGATTCACCTTTTTTTAGCTGAATATAATCATAATTACCTTTTTTCTGAAATTGAAGCTCTTCTTCTGAGAAATTTACTTGATAGGTCGACTGTGAAAAACAAAATGAGTGTAATATCGAAAGAACTACACAACTTAAAAAGAATTTCTTAGCCAAAACTACTCCCCCTCCAGGTTTTTTAAGAAGTCTATGAGAACCTTAACTTACGAGGCTGGTCCCGCCGTGGCGGGACGCCTACGAAATGGATAAATGTGTTATTTTTCGTAGGTCGGGCACCTTGCCAGACCATGCTCCGCGACTTCATCAGAGCTTCTTTAGGATTTATCAATAAGTATATGGCAAAAGGCTTGCCATATAAAACTTCAAGCGGATGTTTTGAAGATTCTTATATTCTGTTTCAGGTGAAGAAGTTATTTTTTTCGTGATTACAAGGATTAGAATTTGAATCAAGATGTAGGGGGAAGGCTCCTATAAATAGTGGTGAGTTTCCAATACTTGGGGAATCTAAAAAAAAATTAGAATTTTTAATTTTTTCCTTGACAATAGAACAAACATAAGATAATATTAGTGGCAAGCAGTGGCAAGCAGTGGCAAACAAAACCTAAAAATAGATAAAAATGCCCCTCACCAAAAATTCCTATAATTACTCACTCGACCACAAAGGGAGAGTTAGCCTTCCAGCTAAATTCAGAAAAACTAATAGTTCAACGCTTTGCGATACTTATATGATAACGGTCGGGCTGGAAGGTTGTCTGGCAGTCTATTCTATGGATCAATGGGATAATTTCATCGGAAAACTTAAAAAACTGCGTTCAAATAAAAAGGATATAAGACGCTACTTACGAATCATTTTCTCAAATGCCACTGAATCTCAGTTAGATAAACAGGGAAGGATGAGTATCTCGCAAGAGCTTCTGGCAGACGCCAAAATAGAAAAAGAAGTGCGAATAATCAAGTTACCAGATCGGATCGAGCTCTGGAATCCAGAGTTGTTCAAGAAGTATAAGGAAGGTGGAGAAGGAGAAAAACCGATTGAGGAGATAGTTGAAGAGATCGAGGATTGGAACGATTTACCATAAACCGGCACTTAAAGAGAAAGTAATTGAATGTCTAATTACTGACAGGTCAGGAACATATGTCGATGCGACCCTGGGAACCGGAGGACATGCAGAAGCGGTTTTAGAAGAGCTGAATGAGGGAGGAAAGCTCTTAGGGATTGATAGAGATAGCGATTCTTTAAGGATTTCAAAAGAAAGACTCAGGAGGTTTGGAAAGAAGGTGGATTTTTTCAGTCAGAGTTATAGCCATCTTCCTGAGATATTAAAAAGCCTGAATTTAGAGAAGATAAGCGGGGTCCTATTTGACTTGGGTCTATCCTCTTATCAATTAGAGAATCCGGAAAGAGGTTTTAGCTACTCTATATATGGTCCACTGGATATGAGATTTGACCAGAGTGAAGGAACAATAGCGTTAGATGTCGTAAATGAATATCCAGCTGAAGAACTTACCAGGATTTTCAAAGAATATGGGGAGGAAAGGTTTTCTAAAAAGATAGCTCAGGCAATTGTCCAGAACAGGAGAATAAAAAAGATAGAAACCACCAAAGAACTCAAGGATATAGTGAAAAGCATATTAAAAACGAAGGGCGATATCAAAACTCTTTCCCGGATTTTTCAGGCTTTAAGAATTGAGGTAAATGATGAGCTTTCTGAATTAAAAAATGGGCTGGATGCCGGGATTGAAGCTTTAGCTCCGGGAGGAAGGGTCTGCGTTATCTCCTATCATTCCGTGGAAGATAGAATCGTCAAGAGTAGATTCTCTGAACTGGCTAAAGGATGCACCTGTCCACCGGATTTTCCAGTCTGCACCTGCGGAGGAAAGAAAGTGCTGAAAATCCTGACCAGGAAACCGGTTATTCCGGATGAGAAAGAGATCGAAGAAAATCCAAGAGCCAGAAGCGCAAAATTAAGGGTAGCAGAAAAGATCGGATAACCCGGTCTGAGGTGGAAGAAGCAGGGAGCTTGCTTGTCAGAATTCAAATTCTTTTACAGGCCAAAACCGCAAAAGAAGCGGATTAAAGGGTATAGCCATAAGTTTTTTTATCTGGCTCTGCTGGTGCTGATCGTTTTTTCAATCCTTTATGTCTGGCAGAGGGTTAAGGTCATAAAGCTATTAAAAGAGATACAGGAACAAAAAAAACTCCTGGCTGAAGAGGAAAAAAAATATAAATACCTCACCCTGGAGACCTCGGAACTCTCATCCTTTGAGAGAATAGAGAAAATCTCCCAGGAGAAATTAGAACTGGTCCATCCCACTGAATATCAGATTCAGCGAGTGTATGAACAGCAGCCAAAAAAGTCAAATCTTACTGCGAACCTGTGGGTCAAGCTAAAAAATTTCGGGAAAAAACTTTATCCTTTTGAAGAGAAAAGATTGCCAGCTAAAGAAATAAAACATGACCTCTAAGAAAAAATCGGAACTCAGAAGAAGAAGCACGGTTCTTTTTCTGTTAGCAGTCCTTTTCACCCTGGCGGTACTTCTGCGGGTTTTTCAGCTCCAGGTAGTCAAGAGTGCGCAAATCCAGAAACTTGCTTTACGCCAGCAGGAGGTCTGTATGAAGTTAGAAGCAAGACGCGGAGTGATCTATGACCGGAATATGAAGATTTTGGCTTTTAACCTTCCGGCTGAGTCTTTTTTCGCGGTGCCGGAAAGTGTCGCCAATAAGAGCCTGGTGGCAAACCGTTTCTCCGCTTTGTCTGAAAAAAGTGACCAGGAAATCAAAGGTTCCCTATGTCAGGATGGAAAAAGGTTTGTCTGGCTAAAAAGGAAGTGCGAAAAAGAGGAAGCTGAAAAGGTAAAAAGCTGGCGTTTAAAGGGGATATACGTGCAGGAAGAGACCAAAAGGAGTTATCCTTATTATCCTTTGGCTTGCGACCTGATAGGCTTCACGGACATAGATAATAAGGGTTCTGCTGGCGTAGAATATCAGTATAACCAGTTCCTATCCGGAAAGGACGGGAAGGGAATTTTTCAGAAGGACGCCTGGGGAAACTCATACCAGATAAGGGAGTACCCTCTGGTGGATCCACAGAGCGGAAAAAGCCTGGTGTTGACTCTGGATTTAGACCTTCAGGCTAAATTAGAAGATGAACTGAAGAACTCCATTAAACTTACCGGTTCAGAAGCTGGTTCCGGCATTCTTCTAAACCCGAGCACAGGAGAGATCCTGGCTATGGCATATATCTCAAAAGAAAATGCAGAGAACACATCTTCTGAACTGAGGCTTAAAAACAGATTAGTCTGCGACAATTTCGAGCCAGGCTCTACTTTTAAAATAATCACAGTTGCGGCCGCGCTGGAAAAAGGGATAAAAAAGCCTGAAGATTCGCTTTTTGCCGAGAAGGGTAAGTTCAAGATCGGGAAAAAGACGTTCCACGATATTCACGAATATGGCTGGCTAACTTTTAAAGACTGTGTGGTGTTATCCAGCAATATAGGTATGGCCAAGGTGGCAATGGAGGTCGGTGACGAGAACCTTTTAGATTATGCTAAGAGGTTCGGATTTGGAGAGAGAACCGGAATAGACCTACCAGGAGAGGCGAAAGGACTTTTTCCTTCCTCTGCTAAGAAATGGTCTGACATCACTACCGCAACTTTTGCCATTGGTCAGGGCGTCTCAGTTACCCCGATCCAGCTTGTATGTGCCTATGCTGCCATAGCCAATGGTGGTCTTCTTCTTAAACCTTATGTGGTGAAAGCGATTCTGGATGAGGAGGGAAAAGTTGCTCAGGAGTTCCAGCCTACCGTGCTCAGAAGAGCGTTAGAGCCAAAAACCGCTTATCTTTTAACTGAGTTCTTGAGGGGTGTGGTCACTGACGGGACAGGGAATACAGTGCAAATAGAAGGGGTAAATATAGCCGGAAAGACCGGCACCGCTGAGAAGCCTAAAGTCGGAGAAAGAGGTTACCAGAAGGGTAAATATATCGCTTCATTTGTAGGTTTTTTCCCGGCAGAAAATCCTCAGATGGTCGGGTTTATCATGCTGGACTCGCCTAAAGGGATGCATTATGGAGGCCAGACAGCAGGTCCGGCTTTCAAGAGAGTGACTGAGAAAATAATCCCATCTGAAAATCTACTGGTGAAAAATAAAATTGAAAAGCCACAGGTTTCCTTTTCAGTTGCCTCCAGGGAACAGGATTCAGAAAGACAAAAATCAGCCGTTCAAGCAGCAACACTTCATAAGGTACGGCTGAATGAGCAGGATGTTACTTCTCTAAAGGGGAAGATAGATTCTGGCAGTGAGATAAAGGATTTGAAACTGTTGCAGGACCGGAAAATCATGCCGGATTTAACTGGCTCCACGGTAAGGGAAGCTGTCAAGCTCTTAAGCTCTTATTCAATTACAGTAAAGCTGCAGGGTTCGGGCAAAGTGATAAAGCAGGCTCCCTTGCCTGGAACGAAACTTACAGGTGGGGAAACCTGTTTTCTGGAGTGCAGATCAGATGACTAAACTGAAGAAACTTCTGGAGGTGCTTCCGGAGAAGGAGATTTACGGAGACATCGATTGTAACATAAATAAATTAGAATATGATTCAAGAAAGATAGAAAAAGACGACCTTTTTTTCGCCATGTCCGGATTTGAGCAGGATGGGCACAAATATATAAACTCCGCTATCCAGAAAGGGGCTGTTGCCTGCGTCTTAGAAAAAAAAGGCGACTACCCTTTAAAGGCTCAGATAAAAGTGAAAGACTCAAGAGAAGCCCTGTCGCTAATTTCTGCTTTGTACTATGATTATACCTCCTCTAAGCTGAAAGTAGTTGGAGTAACCGGAACCAACGGCAAGACCACCATCACCTACATGCTTAAATCTATCTGGGAAAAAGATGCAGAGAAAACAGGTTTAATCGGGACTATAGCTTACCATATAGGTGATAAAAAAATCCCGGCTGCAAATACCACCCCGGAATCACTTGATTTGCAGAGGATGTTTTACGAGATGCTCAAGCAAAAGGTTACTTCTGTGGCGATGGAGGTCTCTTCTCATTCCTTAGTCCTGAACAGAGTTAAGATGGTGGATTTCGACGTGGCGGTCTTCACCAACCTGAATCCGGAACACTTAGATTTTCACAAGGATATGAAATCTTACAGGGAGGCTAAAGGGATTCTATTCCAGAATCTTAAAGATGACAGTTATGCGGTGATCAATCTGGATGATCCGGAATGGGAATACTTCTATAATGTCAGCAAAGGGGTAAGATTGACATACTCATTGAAAAACAAAGAAGCAGATTTCTATGTAAAGACCTGTTCCCAGACTGATTCAGGGTTCAAATTAGAACTGGTTACCCCGGGAGGTGATCTGGATATAAACTTGAAGGTCTTAGGCGATGTGAATATCTACAATGCCTTAGCCGCCGTTGCCTCCGCTTTTGTTACCGGAACGAGTCTTTCAAAAATCAAGACAGGTTTAGAGAGTTTCTCCGGAGTTCCGGGTAGACTAGAGCAAATAGAGTCAGGTCAGAATTTCAAGGTGATAATCGACTATGCTCATACTCCTTTTGCCTTTGAGAACCTACTCCTAACAGTTAGAAAAATGACAAAGGGAAAGATAGTCTTCTTATTCGGATGCGGGGGTGACAGGGACAGGACAAAAAGAGAAATTATGGGCAGGATTTCAAGTAATCTGGCAGATTTTGTGATGCTTACCACGGATAATCCGAGGAGCGAAGATCCGAAGGAAATAATCGCAGAGATACTAAAAGGGGTTTCTGATAGATCAAAAGTGGAAGTAATCCTGGATCGGAAAGAGGCAATTATCTCTGCCCTGAGAAGAGCAAAAGAAAACGACACCATCGTTTTAGCAGGTAAAGGGCATGAGGATTATCAGATAATTGGTAAAGAGAAGCTCCATTTCAGCGAGCGAGAGATTGTAGAAGATGAGTTAAAGAAATCAGGTCGGGTGCAATCGTGTTCCAAGCCACTTTAGTGGCGTAACCTCACCCTCTCCTTACGAAGGAGAGGAAAAAAGAACCTGACTAAAGTCAGTCTGAACAAAAAGATAGATTTATGATAGAAATAAGATATAAAGAGCTTTTAGACATAGTTAAAGGGAAACCATTTCCTGAAGGACCCTTTGCGGATTTCCGGATTAAAGGGTTGTCTATTGATTCCAGAACGATCGAGCCCCAGAATCTCTTCATCGCCATAAAAGGTGAGAAGTATGACGGACACGACTTCATAAAACAGGCCCTGGATAAAGGGGCATCCTGTGTAATCATTTCAGAAGACAAATTAACAGATAGAGAAATTCCCTACATATCTTCCACCTCAGGGAAAAGGGCGGTTCTGGTTAAAGATACCAGAACTGCCCTGCAAGAGATTGCAAAATGGTACCGGGATAAATTTAATGTCAAAGTAGTGGCTATCACCGGCACAAATGGTAAAACCACTACCAAAGAGATGATAGCAGAGGTTCTTTCGAAAAAGTATAAAGTCCTCCGTTCAGAAAAAAGCTTCAATAATCAGGTGGGGGTTCCTTTGACTCTGCTTAAGATTACTTCTGAGACTGAAGTGTTGGTCCTGGAATTGGGGATGAACCAGCCAGGAGAGATAGGAATTTTGACCAGAATGGCAAATCCTGACACGGGACTGATCACCAATATAGGTCCAGCTCATTTAGAGTTTATGGGAAGCTTAGAAAAAATTGCTCAGGCTAAATTTGAGCTTTTAGAGAATATGGATGAAAAAGGAAAGATAGTCCTGAATGCAGATGACCCCTGGCTTTCAAAAAGAGTTAAAATTGAGAAAAGAAAAGTCTACACTTTCGGCCTGGAAAAAGAAGCTGATTTCGTAGCGAAAAACATAATTCAAAACGGAAATGGATTTTTCTCGTTTTCTGTAAATAATTCATTTCCAATTACTATTAAGCTCTTAGGGAAACATAATGTTTATAATGCCTTAGCCGCATTTTCGGCAGCATCGATCCTCAAGATAGAGGGGGAAAAAATTAAAGAAGCTCTGGAAAATTATACTCCTTTTGAGTTAAGAATGGAACTGTCTGAAGTAGATGGTATAAAAATCTTAAACGATTCCTATAATGCTAACCCTACTTCAATGGGGATGGCTTTAGAAACCCTTAAAGGGATGAAGACTTCTGGAAATAAAGTGGCAGTTTTAGGGGATATGTTAGAGTTAGGCGAAAAATCTTTGGAATTTCACAAAACAATTGGTGAAAAAGTCAAGGAATGTGAAGTAGATTACCTTTTTACCTTTGGAGGGCTCTCCTCAGGAATTGCCCAAGGGGCCAAAGATAAAGGTTTTGAGAAAAAAAATATATTCTCGTTTCAAGATAAAAAATCTCTCCTGGAAAAGCTTCTGGAGATTTTGAAACCCGGGGATGTGGTCCTTTTCAAAGGCTCAAGGAAAATAGGCTTGGAAGCAGTCGTGGATGGTTTGAAAAAACTTTATCCGGTCAAAAGCTAAAATGCTCTATCATTTGTTATATCCCTTAAGCAAGCATATAAGTTTTTTTAACCTGTTTAAATATATAACTTTCCGCAGCGCTTATGCTACAGTCACTGCTCTTTTGATAAGTCTGATTCTGGGACCCTACTTCATTCGCAAACTCAGGGAAAAACAGGTGAAGGAAAAGATAAGGGCAGAGGGGCCAGCAACCCATCTGACGAAGGAGGGGACGCCAACTATGGGCGGACTGATAATCCTTTTCTCAGTTTTGCTGCCCACTGCCCTTTGGGCTGATCTGAGCAACCGGTATATACAGCTGATTCTTCTGGCAACTGCCTGGACCGGTGCGATCGGGTTCATGGATGATTATCTCAAAGCCATAAAACACCAGCGCAAAGGACTGGTTGGCAGGAAAAAATTAATAGGACAGGTGAGTCTGGGCTTAATCATAGGAGCGCTCCTTTATTTTTTTCCGCCCTCGCGCAATTTTGATACTGCCACTGAGATACCTTTTCTCAAAAGCTACTTCCTGGACTTCGGGATTTTATACATTCCATTTGTGATGCTGGTCCTGACTGGCTCATCCAATGCGGTCAATTTGACTGATGGGCTGGATGGATTAGCCATAGGCTTGGCCGGGCTATGCGCAATCGCCTTTGCTGGTATAGCCTATGTTACAGGAAGGACGGATTTTTCCAGATATTTAGGCATTACTTATTTAGAAGGGGCTGGTGAGTTAACTATTTTCTGCGGGACTTTAATAGGAGCGGCATTAGGTTTCTTATGGTTCAACTCCTATCCAGCAAAGGTCTTTATGGGGGATACCGGAGCTTTAGCTTTGGGAAGCTCCTTAGGTTTGTTGGCTGTTCTGGTAAAAAAAGAGCTGCTCCTGGTGATAGTCGGCGGAGTTTTTGTGGCTGAGGCGCTTTCAGTTATGCTCCAGGTGGTCTATTTCAAGTGCAGTAAAGGCAAAAGGATTTTCAAGATGGCACCTCTGCATCATCATTTTGAGCTTTCCGGCTGGCAGGAGCCGAAAGTGGTGGTCAGATTCTGGATAGCAGGAGCGATATTTGCGCTTTTGACGTTAAGTACTCTAAAGATAAGATAAAAAAGTTCAAAAGTTCAAAGGAAAAACAAATTTAGTTCAAAGCCACTTCAGTGGCGTAAGAAAAGACCCGACTAAAGTCGGTTAGAACATACAAAAGGTGTGTATGTCAAGGCCTTGCTCTCTGTTGGTGTCCTCACCAACGGAGCCTCGTTGGTCAGGAGACCAACGAGCAGCGGTAAAAAATTATGCTGTCATTGCGAGCCCTCATAGGGGGCGAAGCAATCCCCTATACTGTGAAGATTGCTTTGTCGTCCTACGGACTCCTCGCAATGACAGGTGGTAGGGCAAGACTTCAGCCTTGCGAGATAGAAGACAAACAAACCTGAAGGTCCAAGGTGGATCTTGAGATTTGCCCTACGAAAAAAATAAAAGATTCGAGGACTAAAGGGTTTGAGGGGAAAAATTGAGAGCGCTTTGTTCGGATGAGGTATGCGTGAGAGTGGATCGGATTAGAGGGAAAAAAATCTCTGTTTTCGGGATGGCTCGGTCTGGTATGGCTCTGGCTAAGGTTTTGAAGAGCCTGGGTGCTTCTGTTTTCTTGACAGAAAAGAAGGATAAGGAAAGCTTATCTTCAGAGATTACAGAATTGAAAAACTCAGAAATAGACTATGAGACCGGAGGACACACGAAAGAATCCATTGAACATAAGGACTATCTGATCATAAGTCCGGGTATACCCTCTGATCTACCGGTCTTGATTGAAGCTCAGAACAAAGGAATACCGATTTTCTCGGAAATGGAGGTAGCCTACTGGCTTTGCGAAGCTCAGATCATAGGTATTACCGGTTCAAACGGCAAGACAACCACTACTACTCTTGTGGGTGAGATATTAAAAGAGGATGGAAGGGAGGTAAAAGTGGCGGGAAATATCGGTGTTCCGTTCTCAAGTGTGGTGCAGGAGGTTTCCAGCAAAGGTATAATCGTTCTGGAGGTCTCCAGTTTTCAATTGGAGAAAATCGAGGAGTTCAAGCCGAAGGTCTCGGCAATTTTGAACATCACCCCTGACCATCTTGACCGTTACCCTGATATGAAAAGCTATACTGATGCCAAGTTGAGGATTTTCGAGAATCAGACCGAGGATGATTTTGTCGTTTTAAACTGGGATGATCCGATAACCTCAAACCTGGCACCTCTGTCCCGGGCAAAAAGCCTGTTTTTCAGCACTAAAAGCGAATTGAAGGTTGGCTCCTACGTCAGAAATGGAAACTTAGTGTTTCAGCTCAATGGTAAAGCTGAAGAGATAATCCCGTTAGAAGAGATAAGGATCAAGGGGCCACATAATCTGTCCAATGCCTGCGCTGCCTGTGCCATCAGTGCTGTCTTAGGCGTGAAAAAAGATTCAATGGAAAAAACCCTGAGAAGTTTCAAAGGGGTCGAACACCGGTTAGAAGAAGTTGCCATAATCGACCAGGTAAGATTCGTTAATGATTCCAAAGCCACCAATGTTGATTCTGTTTTCTATGCCCTGCAGAGCATAAAAGAGCCGGTTTTTCTCATCGCCGGAGGTAAGGATAAAGGCGGAGATTTTACGAAATTGAGGGGGTTAGTCAAATCGAAGGTTAAAGGACTAATCCTTTTAGGCCAGGCAAAAGAGAAAATAAAAAATGCCTTAGGTGAGCTGGTGCCTACATGCATAGTCGAGTCTATGCAGGAAGCAGTAGAATTAGGGTTCAAAAAAGCGGATAAGGGTGACTGCGTTTTGCTTTCCCCTGCCTGCGCCAGTTTCGATATGTTCAAAGATTATGAGCACCGAGGAAGGGTTTTTAAAGAAGCGGTCCTGAATCTAAAGGGGAAAAGAGATGACTGACCGGTCCAAGCCTGATTTCATGTTGATTGCTATCGTTCTAATCCTGGTTTTCCTGGGAATGATAATGATCTATTCTGCCTCCGCCATACTGGCTGATTTCAAAATGAAGAAGGACTCATCCTTTTTTCTAATCAGACAGCTCTCCTGGCTTATTGTCTCCTCTGTGGGTTTATTCCTGTTAATGAAGACAGATTACCATCGCCTTAAAAAGATATCGTATGTTTGTCTTTTTCTATCGGCGATTTTTCTGGTCCTGGTGTTGTTCTTGGACCCGACCAAAGGGGTAAAAAGATGGATTCGGATTGGCCCTATCGGGTTTCAGCCCAGCGAATTTTTCAGGTATTCTTTTATCCTATTTATGTCGTTTACCCTGGTTAAAAAAGGCGAGAAGATAAAACAGTTCAAACATCTGCTCCTGCCTTACCTGGTGGTTTTAGGAGTGTCAGGTCTGCTTCTCTTGAAAGAGCCTCACCTGGGAGGGCTTTTTACCCTGGTTTTAAGTTCCCTGGTTCTGCTTTATCTATCTGGAGTAAAATTGCGTTATCTGTTATTCATCACTGTTCCCGTTATAGTCATCGGGCTTTTATTTGTGTTTTTAACCGGGTACGAAAAAGACAGGATAATAGATTATGCTAAAGCCCTTAATGACCCGTTACAGGGAAGTTATCAGCTCAAACAATCGGTTTTGTCTATGGGTAATGGCGGATTAACCGGCGTAGGGTTAGGTCAGGGCAGGCAGAAACTTTTCTTTCTGCCGGAACCTCATACTGATTTCATCCTGGCTACAATCGGTGAAGAGGGAGGTTTTTTCTGGGTAGCAGGCATTTTAATCCTATTTTTTCTTTTAGCCTGGAGAGGTATTCAGATTTCCCAGAGAGCGCCGGACCTGTTAGGTTATTACCTTGCTTTTGGGCTTACCTTTACCATCTTCATAAATTTTCTCATAAATTCAAGCGTGGTTTTAGGACTACTTCCAACCACGGGAATACCGATGCCTTTTTTAAGTTATGGAGGAACTTCTCTTTTTTTCAATCTGGCAGGTGTGGGGATAATCCTGAATATCTCCAGACAAAGGGATTTTAAGATACACAGGAGGTTATGCTAAAAGTGATTTTAGCTGGAGGAGGAACCGGAGGGCATATCTACCCGGCGATTGCTATTGCCAATGAGTTCAAATACCGGTTTCCGGACTCGGAGATACTTTTCATCGGCACGAGGAAAGGATTGGAAAAGGAATTGGTTCCAAGAAATAATTTCAATTTGGAGTTCATCTCCGCTAAAGGATTAGCCCGCAGTCTGAGAAAAGAGCTTTTCTTTTTGCCTTTCTACATACTGAAAAGTTTTCTGGAATCAAGAACGGTTTTGAGAAAGTATCAACCTGACATTGTGGTTGGTACCGGAGGTTATGTAAGCCTGCCTGTTCTTTTAATGGCGAGCTTGCTGGGAAAGAAAACGCTAATTCAGGAACAAAATTCTTATCCGGGCATATCTACCAGGATTTTGTCCTTATTTACCAACCGGGTTTGTCTTTCATACCAAGATTCGACCAGGTACTTTCCTTTGAAGGGAAAGTTGAGGGTATTAGGTAATCCTATCAGAAAAGAGATCATCTCCGGGAACAGGGAAGAAGGACTAAGAAAGTTCAATCTGAACCCGGACAAGAAAACAGTCTTCATCTTGGGTGGCAGTCAGGGTTCAAGAAGGATAAATCAAGCCATAAGGGAAGGGATTAGTTATCTGGAACAGGCTGGAGATATTCAGATTCTCTGGCAGACAGGAAGTAAGGATTTTGAGGAGATCAGAGATTTTATGAAAGGTGTAAACTTAAACGCAACAATACTTCCTTTTATCCAGGATATGAGCTCAGCTTATGCCGTTGCTGATTTGCTGGTTTGTAGGTCTGGTGCTCTGACTTTAGCTGAGGTGACCGCCTGCGGCAAACCCTCGATTCTTATCCCTTATCCTTTTGCCACAGCAGACCATCAGAGATATAATGCTATGTCCTTAAAAGAAAAAGGTGCGGCTGAAGTGATATTAGAAAAGGAGCTAAAAGGTGAGAATCTGGCAATTCTGATTGTGGGGCTCTTGAAGGATGAAAACAGATTGAAAGAGATGTCGAGAAATGCAAAAATTTTAGCTAAACCAATGGCAGCTTCTCAAATTGTGGATGAGATGGAGGAACTCTTAAAGAAATAGTCGTAGGGGCGGAGCTTGCCTCCACCCGCACACCTTAGGGCGGAGATGAGCTCCGCCCCTACGCGGGCTAAGTAAAGGAAAATGGAAGACTGAAAAAGGAAGATAATAAGAAATAACAAACGTCGTTGCGAGTTCCCGAAAGGGCGAAGCAATCCGTTTACTTAGTTCAGATTGCTTCGTCGTCCGTGCGGACTCCTCGCAATGACTGATGAAAGTGCTCTCCGTTGGTGTTCTCACCAACGGAGCCTCGTTGGTCAGGAGACCCAACGAGGAACTAAGAAGAAGTGAAATATGATGATGCAATTCAAAAAGGTAAAAAAGCTTCATTTTGTGGGGATAGGCGGGACCGGGATGTGCGGCATTGCCGAGATCCTCTGGAATTTAGGATATTCAATTTCCGGGTCAGACATAAGAAGCTCTGAATCAACTGAAAGGTTGAGAAAATTAGGCATTAAGATCTTCCTGGAGCATAAGAGGGAGAATGTCGCAGGAGCGGATGTTGTGGTCATCTCCTCAGCAGTCAAAGATACGAATCCAGAAGTAGTTTTAGCCAAGGAGAACAAAATCCCGGTGATAAGAAGATCGGAGATGTTGGGCGAGCTGATGCGGATGAAATTCGGCATCGGTGTAGCAGGGACTCACGGAAAGACAACTACCACCTCGATGATAGGCCAGATTTTAACAGAAGCTGGATTAGACCCGACCATTATCGTGGGTGGGAGGGTCACAAACTTAGGGAGCAATGCCAAATTAGGTCAGGGTGAATACCTGGTAGCTGAGGCAGACGAGTTCGATCGCTCGTTTTTGCGCCTTACACCTACGATTGCTGTGGTCACTACCTTAGAAGCTGAGCATCTGGATTATTACAAGGATTTAGAGGAGATAAAATCGGTTTTCACAGAATTCGTCAATAAAGTTCCCTTTTATGGAAGCGTGATTTTGTGCCTGGATGAGGCGACCATTCAGGAGATAATGCCCAGGATAGAAAGGCCTATAATCACTTACGGGCTGGTTCCCCAGGCTGACCTGGTAGCTCATTCATTCATGCTCAAAGAAAATGGCAGCCGTTTCAAGGTAAGGCATAAGGACAAAGATTTAGGAGAAGTCTCCCTGTTTGTTCCCGGAATCCATAATGTCAAAAACTCTTTAGCTGCAATCTGTGTGGCATTGGAACTTGAGATACCCTTTGACAAGATGAAAAAAGCCCTATCAGAATTCAAAGGAGTTAGCAGGAGATTCGAAATCAAAGGGATTATAAACGGGGTGATGGTTGTAGATGACTATGCACACCATCCCACAGAGATAAGAGCTACATTGAAAGCTGCAAGGGATGGATGGTCAAGAAGGACCATAGCTGTCTTCCAGCCTCATCTTTATTCCCGCACCAGGGATTTCTATAAAGAGTTTGGCAAATCTTTTTTCGACTCGGACATATTGATCGTAACAGATGTCTATCCAGCCAGGGAAGAGCCTATCCCAGGGATAACCGGTGAGCTTGTTGCTTCACAGGCGAGAGAATACGGGCATAAGGAGGTTTTCTATATACCGGAGAAAGAGAAGACAATCCCCTTCCTTAAAAAAATCTTAAAATCAGGGGATATGGTGATAACCTTAGGGGCAGGAGACATATTCAAGGTGGGTGAGAATCTGCTCTTATCCTTAAAAGAGGGGGAGAGGTGAAAAAAGCAGCAATCGCAGGAGTTCTGGTGCTGCTCTTTCTCTGGCTGAGAGGGGTTGAGCTTTTTTTCACCGAGTCAACTCTTTTCGGTCTGAAAAACCTGGACATAACTGGAAACGAAGGTTTAAGCCAGGATGAGGTGCTCAAGTTGGCGAATTTGAGATTGAAGCAGAACATTTTCAAAATCGACTTAGGGGATATCGAAAGGAAGATAGAAAAAGATCAGAGGGTGAAATCCGTTGAGACTTACAGGATCCTTCCAGATAAAATCGCCATAAGGATAGAGGAGAAAAAACCTGATTTAATCTTAAACCTTTCGCCCCAGCTGTGCGGCCTATCATTGGAGGGGGAGATCATCCCATTAAGAGAAGGGGAAGCCTATGATTTGCCAATTGTTAACGGGATAAAATCCAGAAGCTTTAAACCTTACAGCAGAGCAGAGGAGCCAAAAATCGAGGAAGCCTTAGCCTTTTATAAAGCAGTAAGGGAAAAACTACCCGAGTTTCTGGATCAAATTTCAGAGATAGATTTAGAGGATAAGGATAATTTAGTAGTCATTCTAGTGAAAAGCGGCGCCAGGATCTTTTTCGGGACAGGAGATTTTCAAAAAAAAATCGAAAGATTCGTCTGGTTAGAAAAAGCATTAGTAGTTGAGGAATGCTCATGCCTTGATTTCAGATTCAAGGACCAGGTAATTTTTAAAGAAGCAAGGAAAAGCCTCTAAAAAGAAGCCTTTATACTGCCGTTCAGGCGGTATAAAAGCTTGCAGGGGAGATAAGCTATGGGAAAAGATAACGTGGTTGTAGGTTTAGATATAGGCACGACCAAGATAGGCGCAGTGATCGGGGAAGTAGACGAAGAAGGAAAGGTGAAGATCATCGGGTTAGGAACAGCCCCGGCAGAAGGATTGAAGCGGGGGGTGGTGGTGAATTTGGAGCAGACTGTTAACTCGATAATCAAAGCGGTCCAGGACGCGGAGCTTATGGCAGGGGTGAAAGCTGAATCGATTTATGCTGGCATAGCCGGCGACCATATCCGCAGCATCAACAGCCGCGGGGTTATAGCTGTAACCCGTCAGGACCATGAGATCACCCAGTCTGAAATTGAAAGAGCAATTGAGGCTGCCAAAACTGTTGCTATCCCGATGGACCGGGAGATAATTCATGTGCTTCCCCAGGAGTTCACCGTGGATGACCAGTCCGGTATTAAAGACCCCAGAGGAATGGGAGGAACGAGATTGGAAGTAGAGGTTCACATAGTCACCGGCTCAGTCACCTCGACCCAAAATATCCACCGCAGTGTGAAACGGGCAGGGTATGAGCTTTTAGATTTAGTCTTAGAACCCCTGGCAGAAAGCCAGGCTCTACTTACGCCAGAGGAGATAGAGTCGGGAGTTGTCCTGATTGATATAGGTGGAGGAACTACTAATCTGGCAATTTTCTACGATGGTTGCATAAGGCACACTGCAGTCATAAGCTTAGGCGGGAGGAACGTGACTAACGATTTAGCCATAGGTTTGAGAACTCCAGTCGAGCAGGCTGAAGAACTGAAAAAAAATTACGGCTGTGCCTTGGCTTCCTTGGCTGATCCTGAGGAGATGATAAAAGTTCCTGGAGTGGGTGCAAGAGAGCCAAGGGAAGTTTCCCGAAGCATATTAGCCGCTATAATCGAGCCACGGATGGAGGAGATTTTCAGTCTGGCTTTGAGAGAGCTGAAGAAGACAAGTTTCTCAGATATTTTGGCAACCGGGGTTGTGCTGACTGGTGGAGGCTCTCTTTTAGAAGGGACAGAGGATTTAGCTGAGCAGGTTTTTGATATGCCGGTAAAAAAGGGCGAAGTTAAAGGGGTGAGCGGTCTTTTAGACATAGCGGTTAATCCGGTGAATACCACAGGAATCGGGTTGGTTCTTTACGGGCTAAGAAATTACCAGGGGAAATTCAGAAAGGGAGCTAATGGAAGGCTTTTCAACCGGGTCGCTCAGAGGGTAAAAAACTTTTTTGGAGAATATTTATAAAGAGATCTTTGAAAAGCTCATGTGTGCGGGGCTGGTCCCGCCTACGAGAATTGATGAAATATAAGTTCACGGTCTTCGTAGGTCGGGCACCTTGCCCGGCCAGGCTCGTTCACTTTGGCAGGAATGATAAAGAAATATAAAATCTCTTAAGACAGGAGGTCAGTTATGTTCTTCGAGTTAGACATAGGGGCTCAGGAATATGCGCGGATGAAAGTGGTGGGCGTGGGAGGTGCGGGCGGTAACGCAATTAACCGGATGATAGATGCATCATTATCCGGGGTGGAGTTTATCTCGGTCAACACAGATGCCCAGGCTCTGGATAACTCCCGCTCGGTCCAGAAAATCCAAATCGGAGCCAAGCTGACCAAAGGTCTGGGAGCAGGCTCCAATCCGGAGATCGGCAGGAGGGCAATTGAAGAGGACAGGGAGCTGGTAGCAGAGGCATTAGCTGGTACGGATATGGTCTTCATCACCGCAGGGATGGGTGGAGGAACCGGTACTGGTGCAGCACCCATAATTGCGGAGATCGCTAAAGAATTAGGTGCTTTGACCATTGCAGTGGTAACCAAGCCGTTTGATTTCGAGGGAAAGAAAAGAATGGCAAAAGCCCTGCAGGGGATTGAGGAGCTGAAGCAGAGGGTTGACACCTTGATTATTATACCGAATCAGAAACTTCTCTCTGTGGTGCAGAAGGAGACCACGCTTTTAGAGGCTTTCAGGTTTGCAGACGAGGTTTTGCTTCAAGCCACCAAAGGGATCTCAGACTTAATCACCGTGCCCGGTCTGATCAATTTGGATTTCGCAGACGTGAAAACGATCATGTCGGAGATGGGTGATGCACTTATGGGAACCGGCTATGCATCCGGGGAAAACAGGGCTAAAGAGGCAGCTCAGAAAGCTATCGCCAGTCCGCTCCTGGAAAATGTCTCCATCTCCGGAGCAAAAGGTGTTCTGGTGAACGTGACCGGAGGTCCGCAGATGACCCTGTTTGAGGTGAACGAAGCTTCCTCAGTCGTAGTAGAGGCAGCTGGAGCTGAAGCAAATATCATCTGGGGAGCAGTTATCGATGAGTTCTTAAGAGACGAGATCAGGGTGACGGTGATTGCGACCGGTTTCGGAAGTTCAGCCCTGAAAAAAGAGCCGGAATCAGAACACGACCTGTTTTCCTCGCGCAAGCTGGTCTTTGAGAAACCGCGTCCGCTTAAAAAAGAGAGCACAACCCAGCAGATCCTTGTGCCTAAAAACAGGGATGCGGCTTTTTCCCAGGATGACCTGGAGATACCAGCTTATCTCAGGAAACAGGAAGGGAGATAGAAGAGAGTTTGGAGTTTGTTCGTTTGGAGTTTGAGACAAGACAAGTAGGGACAGGGCTTGTCCCTGTCCGATACGTAGGGCAAGGCCATCAAGGTCTTGTCCACAGGATCCTGGTGAAGACTTCAGCCTTACGAAAAAGAAAAGGAGCAACTCTGAAGGGCTGCCCTACGAAAAACTTGGTAGATCCATGTTGTCTCCTACGTGGGGAACTCGGTAGCCCTAGGTTGCCCTCAACCTAGGTAAGAGGATTGACCTTCTGTCTATGTTTTATATTGTAGGGGCGTTCAAATGAACGCCCCTGTTTGTTCTTAAATATCTCCCGAACATCCAAAATAAAACAAAACGTCGGATATGAAACCCGACGCTACAAAAAACCGAGGGGCGAGGTTTCCTCGTCCCTACAAATTGGTAAACCCACAGCTTGCCCGTATGGGTTGCCCTCAACGTGGGTTTAACTTATGAATAAAAGTAGTTGATTTCTGATAATTTTTTATTTATATATTGAAGCATCCGTAAATAGAATAAGTTTGCGGTGGAAGTTTCTTGTTCTTAGCGAAGAAATTCAAATAAGGTTTAAGGGTTTTTTAAAATCAAGTTCGAATTTGCTCTTTGTAAAATTAGCGATATTTTTTGGAGTTGTAGGGATGGGTCGGTTAAACTCTTAAACTTGTAGACTCCTAAACCTTGAGTTAGGTGTTGTGGGGTTGAGTGGTCTCCAAACTCCAAACAAACAAACTCCAAACTGTATTTCCCGGAGAGGTGGCCGAGATGGCTGAAGGCAGCTGCCTGCTAAGCAGTTG
>JALHSU010000133.1 GCA_022865345.1 Candidatus Zixiibacteriota bacterium | reverse complement strand
TGCAGAGAAGGTGGCACTCGAAGTCAGAAAGGACAAAAACAGAAAAGGAATCCTCACCTGTGGCACTGGAATTGGGGCATCCATTGCTGCCAATAAGATACCTGGTATAAGGGCAGCCCTGGTCAGCAATACAAAAGATGCCCGCTTGAGCATAGAACACAACAACGCCAATGTCTTGGTGCTGGGAGGAAGACCATTCAATAAAGAGAATACAAGAAGGATAATCAATGTCTGGTTGAAATCGGCTTTCCAGGGAGGAAGGCACCAGAGGCGCCTGAAGAAAGTATCTAAACTTGAGAAAAAATACTTGGGTACTGTGAAATAAATAAAAGGATTCAAGGGGAAAAGGACGTGACCGTTCCTCGTGATTCGTGATCGTAAAACAGGATTATAACCACTTTAGCAAAAGAGAAAATACAGATCCATTCTGCATGCAAATTCAAGGGAATCCTTTATGGAGAAGAAAACTGAGGAGTCCTCAGAGATAAAAAGCAGGTTCCTGGAGTCGTGTGACGAGAATGCACCGGAGTACAAAATTGGCTCGTTTTTGATGGTCATCTTTGGGGGCACAGGAGATTTAAGTCAGAGGAAGCTTTTGCCGGCATTATACCACCTTTATCAGGATGAAAAGTTTACCGGGGGATTTTCAATTTTAAGTGTGGGGCTTTCCCAGTTATCAGATGATGCCTACCGGGACTTCGTCGAGTCTGCGCTCAAGAAGTTCTCCTCAGACAATTTCGACCAGAAAAGCTGTTCAGAATTTACCCGTCACTTACGTCATCTGTCTGGCTCAGCCGAGGAAGACGGTACCTACCAGAGTCTGCGCCAATCCCTGGAGAAGCTTGTCTCGTCAACCAGTTACAAAGAGTCGAACCTCCTATTTTATCTCGCGGTTCCGCCTCAACTTTTCCCGGTGATCGTTGAAAAGCTGAAGAAATTCGACCTGTGCAGAGAGATTCCTACAAGTAAGATAATTATCGAAAAGCCTTTTGGTAGTGATAGAAAATCAGCCGCAGAGCTTAATCGCCTGATTCTGCAAGCATTTGATGAAAAACAGATTTACCGGATTGACCATTACCTGGCAAAGGATACTGTCCAGAATATCCTTTTCTTCCGTTTCGGCAACAGCATCTTCGAGCCTTTGTGGAACAGGCGCTATATCGACCACGTGCAGATAACAGTAGCAGAAAAGATCGGGATCGAGCACCGGGGTGCCTTTTACGAGCAGACAGGAGTGGTCAGGGATATAATCCAGAACCACATGATGCAGCTTTTAACCCTGGTGGCAATGGAGCCTCCAGCCGGATTCGAGGCGGACCTGATAAGGGATGAAAAGGTGAAAGTTCTCCGCTCAATAAGACTCCGGGATGAGAAGTATATAGACGACTTTGCAGTGCGAGGACAGTATGGTCCCGGAAGTATAGATAAACTGGAAGTCAAAGGATACAGGGAGGAGGAAAAGGTCTCTTCTTCGTCTAACGCCCCCACATTTTTTGCGGGGAAATTTTACATAGACAACTGGCGATGGGCAGGGATGCCTTTTTATGTGCGCACTGGCAAAAGGTTGAAGAGTCACCTGACTGAAATATATGTCGAGTTCAAACAGCCACCTCTCCGGCTCTTCGGAAGGGTCTGTGATGTGATCCAGCCGAATGCACTGGTTTTGAGCATACAGCCCCAGGAGGAGCTATGTCTGAGGCTCACAGTGAAATATCCCGGAATGGGGAACGAGCCACGCTCTGTGAATTTAGAATTCAATTATGGAAAAAGTTTTAAAGTGAAGGAGCACCCGGCTTACGAACGGCTTCTCCTCGACTGCATAAGAGGAGACCAGACCCTTTTCTCCAGGGAGGACTTTGTTGACCTGAGCTGGTCTATTCTTGATCCTCTGCTCCAAAGATGGGAAGCCAATCCTCCAAAAGATTTTCCCAATTATGCTGCTGGCACTTGGGGTCCTTCTGAATCTCTCCGGTTAATGGAAAAAGATGGGAAAAGGTGGAGATTTGCAGATGAAAAGACCTGAGAAAAGAGAGGTTTTGGTCTTTCAGAAAAGAGAAAAGCTCTACGATTTTCTCATCAAAAAATGGAAAGAGATAAGCGAAAAAGCTATAGAAAAAAGTGGGATTTTTACAATAGCACTTTCAGGGGGTGAAACCCCGGTGGAGTTTTATCAAAAATTAGCCGATTCCAGAGAACGATTAGCCTGGGGCAAGACTCATATTTTTTTAGCGGATGAAAGATTCGTTCCTTTTGATGAACCGGATAGTAATTATGGGATGATAAAAGAAGCTCTCCTTCGACATATCTCAATTCCCGCCGAGAATATCCACTCAGTCCATATTTATAAGACACCCGAGATCTCGGCTAAGAGGTATGAGGAGGAGATAAAGACTTTTTTTCGATTAAAGGAAGATAAGTTCCCTCAATTTGATCTGATCATACTCGGCATAGGAGAGGAAGGGCACACCGCTTCG
>JALHSU010000132.1 GCA_022865345.1 Candidatus Zixiibacteriota bacterium | reverse complement strand
TGGTTTTTGTCGTCTCTGGGGCTGGCGTTCCAGGTTGTGGGAACGACGCACTGGTAGTTGTCGATCTTCTTGTTTTTAATGGTAATCCAGTGGCCCAGAGCGCCCCGGGGACCTTCAGTCAGACCCATACCTGTGGACTGGTCGGGTATCTCAAATTTAGTATGAACCGGTTTTGACGGATCAAGCTGCATCACCCACTCGGCGCATTTATCAGCCACAATCTTAGCTTCTAAAGCTCTGGCAGCGTGCCTTCCCATTACCGAGAAGAGAGAAGAAATCGGCAGATTAAGCTGTGTCAGGGCATCGGAAATTAGCTTGGATGCTGCAGGGTTTGAGCCTTGAAGATGAATAACCACCATCCGGGCAAGGGGACCAACCTCACAAACTTTCCCTTCATACCTTGGGGATTTCACCCAGGAATAGGCATTCTTTTTATCCGGTTGAGGAACCGTCTCACCTTGGGAAGGATGTAAGCCGGTCTTAGATGAAAACTTGGAATACTTCACATATTCTGCTATTTTGCCCGGGTCAAAGGGTTGTGCCTTACCATCAAGATAGACCCCTGCGGAGATGAATTTCTTGGTTCCCTCATTGTTCTCCTCAAACACGCCGTAGGACATAAGATTGCCGCATCCTTTGCCGACCTCGAAATAGCGCGGGTATGCCTTTGCCACTGTCAAAACGTCCGGGATGTAAACATTATCGATAAAGGACTGAAGCTCTCTTAATCTATACAGAAAAGAGGTGATCTTGTCTACAGTGGGTCTCTCGCAGACACCTCCTGGCATTACCGCTATCTCGTGAGGCATTCTTCCGCCAAAGATGCTAAGCATCTCCTGGCTCTTTCTGGTGATATCCAGGGCGGTCAGGTAGTGAGCAAGTGCAGAGATATTAACATCAGCATCAGTAATATAATCCCCTTTAAATCTGGGTAGAAATGGAGCCACGCCAGTTAGTCTTCCGCTATCGACTTCGGATTTAGCCCAGGCTTTGACTTTGTTTAAACCAGGGTCATTTCCGGTATAGGAGAGGATTGCAGTCACATCCACATAGTCCAGCGCTGCCAAATGGTAAAAATGAAGTATATGCGACTGGATAAAATTTGCTCCCAGGATCAGATTCCGGATTATTCTCCCGTTATCCGGCGGGTTGATACCAAAAGCTTCATCCAGACATAAGGTGGAAGCCTGAGCATGGGGAGAAGGACAAACCCCGCAGATTCTCTGGGTGATCATCTGGGCGTCTTTCGGGTCCCTGTTCTTAAGAATAATCTCCCATCCCCTGAACATCTCGCCTGAGGTTCTGGCATCAGAGACTTTACCATTTTCGATCTCGACCTCTATTTTTAGGTGACCCTCAATTCTAGTAATGGGGTCAATTGTGATCTTTTTTGCCATAGAATTCCTTCCTTTCCTAAGTCAGCTTGACTAACTTTTTAGGTTTTTCTACCTCATCTTTTCTCCAGGGGATCCCCAAAAGAATTTTCTTATCCAGAAGCCCGTACAACCCTGATCCATTATGGTCGGGGAAGGTCGGTTCAGTGCAGGCGATGCAAGGACTACCACTCCTGTTACACCAGTTCACTCCATTGTTCCATCCTCTAATGGAAACGTCACAGTATGCCATGGGTCCTTTGCAACCCAATTCAAAGAGGCATCCTTCCTCACCGTAATCTTTAGCGAACTTGCCTGCTTCAAAATCTGCTCTTCTCTCGCAGTTCTCATGGATGAGCCTTTTGTAGAAAACTAAGGGGCGGAGATCTTTATCCAGCTCAGGTATTCCATAGAGCAAGACATGTGCGATTGTCCCGATAACCCAGTCCGGATGAGGAGGGCACCCTGGGATGTTAATCATGGTCGCTTTAGGGAGGATATCTCTTACCGCTTTAGCTCCAGTTGGGTTAGGTGTTCCTGCTGGAATCCCTCCAAAAGAAGAACAAGTACCCACATTCAAAATAGCTTTGGAGGCATTTCCCAGGCGGGTTACCCAATCTAAGGCAGTGATTGGCTTTCCATCTTTTTCTCCCATAGTGCTGTATGCACCAGCAGCCTGGGTGGGGATAGCTCCCTCTACCACCAGCACAAACTTGCCAGCCTGATTTTCCAGAGCATAATCCAGGACCTTCAATGCCTGTTCACCTGCGGATGCCATGATATTAGGATGGAACTCCAGGCTGATAATCTCGGTTATTACCTTGGCTATGTCTGGGTAAACAGTATTTAGAGTGGAGATGGAGCAGCCAGTGCAGCTCTGCCCCTGAAACCAGATCACCGGAGGATTGCCAGGATTTTCCAGCATAGCCTGGACTATCTTGGGAAGCCAGAGGTGAGAAAGTCCCATTGCGGCTGCTGAGCCGCCGATTAACTGGAGGAACTTCCTTCGTTCTAAAACCATGAAGACCTCCTTTAGGTGTTTTTATTCAAAAAATCATCACAGAATTTGTGAATCTTTTCACAAAATATTATACTTTCACAGTAATTTCTTGTCAAGGAAAATCTTAAGGTAAAAGAGCGAGATAATCCCTTTTTCTTTATAAAATTAGACTTTTCAGGGTTATATAATCTTAATACTCCTATTTAAAATATAAGAAGTTTGTGAAAAATTTAACAAAGTAGCTTGCTAAATCGTATTAAGTATGTTATATTAATCCTGTTAATTCATTTAAGCGAGTCTCTTCATAACTTTCCATTTTTTGTAAGATGCCTGGCGTCAGAATCGAAATCAGAGGGATTG
>JALHSU010000131.1 GCA_022865345.1 Candidatus Zixiibacteriota bacterium | reverse complement strand
GTGTTGCTGTCGAGCGCATTTAGTCCCATAGCCGTGTTGTAGTATCCCGTGGTAAGGGCTTGGAGGGCATCCCTACCCACACCGGTATTACCGCCTGCGCCCGATAGCGTGAAATTGCCCGCATTGACCCCGGCAAAGAAGTTATCGGTGCCGAAATTGTGGATGAACCTATCAGCCCCGGATTTAATCACCCCCACGCTGGCCGTGCTGGGGGGAAGTCTGAAGTTCCCGGTTAGCTCCAGTTGTTCTTTGGGACTGGTCGTCCCGATGCCGACATTGCCATTCAGATGATAAACGGTATCGCCTTTAATGGTCCAATCATTGTCACCTGTTCCAGTAGCTACCCGGTAAGCATAAGGCACACTCACCATCGGTTTTCTGGGGATTATCTCCGGATCTCCTCCTACTGTGACTCCCAAATATCTTATGTTCCCATTAAAAACCGTATCCGGTATTGGGTTCACATTTCCCAGGAGAACATTAAATATCCCTTTATCTACTCCAACTGCTGCTTGGGTTTCTGTCCAGAGAGGTGTTTGAGTGATTGGGTCTGCATAGATGGAAAAGACCATCTGAATAGTTGTATCCAGAAGTGCTCCAGAGGATTTGGTCAGTTTGCCTTGATAATTTATCATCTGCGGCACTTGGGCAGAGGAATAAGAGAACAAAACTAACATTAGCCCCGCTACTATTAAAAAGTACTTGGATTTCATTTTTAATACCTCCTTGTTATGACCACCTATTCACTTTTTTTAGTTAACTTAAATCCTCCCCACCCCAATTTTAAGTCTCATAAACTCCTCCTTTCGTTTGAGATTAGGAGGACAGAACGATGTTCTGTCCCTACAATTCTGGCGACCCTAAAAGGGTCGCGCTACGATGACCAAAAGATTCTTATGCTCTTTCGGAGCTTGAAATGGCATGTATTCCCCCTCAAATTAACTGTTGCTCCTGAAATGTTAGTATTACGAATAACATATACAAAGCCCTGACTTTGTCAAGGAAAAATATCTCCCAACTTTTTATTGACAACTCCTTGATTTTACACTAAATTAGTTCAGTTTAGAAAAACGGTTCCGCATAGACGAAATTCGCACAGGAGGTCGGAAAATTGAATTATGCAGTGATTTTAGCCGGGGGGAGAGGGGAGAGGTTCTGGCCTCTTTCCAGGGGAGGTCATCCCAAGCAGTTATTAGAGATTACCTCAGATAAGACTATGTTGCAGGAAACCATTGACCGGATCAGCGATTTCATACCGATTGAAAGAACCCTGATCGTTACCGGGCAGAATTTAAAGAGTCCTATCCTCGAAAAGATTAAGGTGCTAAAGGAAAAAAACCTTTTGATAGAACCAGAGGTCAGGAACACCTGTATGGCAATAGGAGTGGCGGCAGTTCACCTAAAAAAAATCGACCCATCAGCAACGATGATAGTCCTTTCCTCAGACCATTACATCCAGACCAAAGAGAAGCTACAAAAGGTGTTAAAAGTGGGGGCAGAGGTGGCTAATCAGGGAGAAAATCTCATTACCATAGGCATTGTACCCTCCCGGGCTGAAACCGCATATGGATATATCGAGTTTTCTGATCTCTTTACCTCTATTGACAACATAACGGTATATCGGATTAACCGTTTCAGGGAAAAACCGAACCGCATGCTGGCCCAGGAATATTATTATGACCGAAAACACCTCTGGAATAGCGGAATTTTTATCTGGACTGTGGATACGATCCTCAAAGCTCTGCAGAGGTATATGCCAGATATTTATCAGGAGTTGGACCTGTATGCCAGGGAAATAGGCATCAAAAGCCAGGAACAGGCATTAAAAACCTTGTATACAAGAGCTGAGAATATCTCCATCGACTGCGCGGTTTTAGAAAAGGCGGAGAATGTCCTGACCATAAAGGCAGATCTAATCTGGGACGACATCGGCTCTTGGCTGGCTCTGGAAAGGATCAAGCAGAGGGACCGGGAGAACAACGTCATAATCGGGAAAGCCCAGGTTACCGGGACCTATGAGACCACCATTGTCAACGATGGGTCTGGGATAATAGCCACTCTGGGAGTTTCTGATCTGGTTATTGTCAGGACCGGGGATATTGTTTTCGTGGCGCATAAAACCAGGGTTCAGGATGTCAAAGAGCTTCTCCAAAAATTTGCCTCTGATAAAAACCTGGAAGAGTATCTCTAAAACACTTTTTTTATTCCCATGGATCCGTTTAACGGATGATAAAAACCGAGATTTTGAAACCCTCTGCGGATAATCAGGATAAGCCATTACTGCAACGGGCGGCTGAAATAATAAACAGAGGAGGGGTGGTCGCTTTCCCCACTGAAACAGTTTACGCTTTAGGCGCCGATGCGATGAACGAGCGTGCGGTGCAGGGGGTTTTCCACCTGAAAAAAAGAATGTCCGGAAAACCGGTTGCTATTTTTCTTCCAAAACTACAGGATTTGAAAAGATTTGTAAAAGAGATAACTCCCTCAGCCAGCAAATTGATCAAAGAGTTCTGGCCGGGTCCCTTGACCTTAATCTTCAAATCCAAACCCGGTCAGATGACTTATCTTACCGGAAAAGAGGGGAAATTAGGAGTAAGGGTTTCATCCTCGAAATTTGTACAATCACTTCTGATAGAAACCGGAACCCCGCTCACAGCCACCAGCGCCAACCTCGCAGGAAAGCCTGAACCAGTTTCGGCTGAGCAGGTCTTGAGTTACTTTGACGGAAAAATAGACCTGGTCATAAACGGTGGACACTCGTACAGTGCAACACCTTCAAGTGTAGTGGACGTATCAGAGGAGATACCGATTCTTCTGAGGGAAGGTCGTATCCCTTATGAGAAACTAAGAAAAATCGTTCCTGAGCTTAAAAGAAAAAATAAAAAGTAGGGCGAGGCTTTTAGCCTTGCGATTTTAAAGTTATGGAGAATATAAAAAAAGAATTTAAAATCTTGTTTGTCTGCACCGGAAACACCTGTCGCAGTCCAATGGCTGAAGGGATTTTGAAGAAACTCTTAGCTGAAAAGGGGATCAAGAATATAAAGGTCAGCTCAGGCGGGACTCAAGCCCTGGATGGTTACCCGGCTGCCCCTTTTACTCTTGAAGCCACCAAAGTCTGGGACATAGACTTAAATGAGCATTCCTCTAAAAAACTTACAGCGGATTTACTAAGAGAATCTGACCTAATTTTAGTAATGTCGCCCGAACATTTACAGCATATTAAGAAAATTGACAGGAGCACCTTAGCTCGGACTTATCTGTTAAAAGCCTTTCCACATAAGGATGATAATGATAATTTAGCAGTTAAAGACCCGATCGGAGGTTCCTTAGAAGAATATAACCAATGTTTTTTGGAGTTAGATGAGGAGATAAGGAGAATACTGCCGGAAGTTATCCGGGTTTTCGAGAAAAAAAATGAGGAGAATAACTGATTCTCAGAACTCAAAATATCTACTGTTTTCATTTTCTTTTTTAATCTTAGTTCTGACTGGGTATTATAGAGGCATAAAGGCTCAGGAAGTCCCGGTAGAGACTTTAAGCGTGAAAGACACTCTTCAGTTGAGAGATACACTTTCTGCTCCACAGGGCATAGATACTCTGGGAAAAACCCCGGTTCCAGTTGACACTTTGAAGAATGAAAGGGAAGTGCCCAACCTTTCTTTTGGAGTCGGTGAGAGGCTGCAGTTTAAGGTCAGATGGGGACCTATCAAGGCGGGTAATGCAACTATGGAAATTCCGGAGATAATAGAATACCATGGAAGAAAATGCTTCAGAATCGTCTCCACAGCCGAGTCAAGCAAATTCTTTTCTGCATTTTTTAAAGTCAGAGATCGTGTGGAATCTTTTACGGATGTGAAGGGACTTTATTCTCTCCATTTTGAAAAGCACATTAGAGAAGGTAAATTCCAGTCAGATAAATTTGTCGATTTTGACCAGCAAAATCATCTAGCTTTAACAGATAATGACACAATTCCTGTACCTCCTTTTGTGCAGGACGTGCTTTCCGCTTTATATTATGTAAGAACTCAGCCTCTGGAGATCGGGAAATCGTTATTTGTGGACAATCATACGGACAAGAAGAATTACGCTTTGGAGGTAAAAGTCTTAAAAAAGGAAAGAGTGGAAGTGGATGCTGGCACTTTTGACTGCGTGGTGGTTCAGCCGATACTTCAGGCAGCAGGGGTCTTTGAACAAAAAGGGACTCTGACTGTCTGGCTGACAGATGATCAAAAGAAGATGCCGGTTTTAATGAAGAGCAAAGTGATGATTGGTTCCATAACCACTGAGCTTACGGATTATCGTCTGGGCAGGGTAGGAGAAAAATAAGAATGTCTCTTTACAAACAGATAGATTTAACCAGGACCAAAACCATTCCGCTTTCTTCAAGGAAAAGCAAGGCACAGGTGAAAGATTTTGCACAACCAAGCTCAAAAAATGATAGAATAGACGATTTCCTGAGACGACTGCCCAAGTATTTTAAGGTAAACGACTTATATGAGCTATTTAAAGCTATACGTCAAGCAAAGGACAAGGATAAACCTGTAATATTTATGTTTGGCGCCCATATAGTTAAATTGGGTTTGTCGCCGATTATCATTGATTTGATGAGGAATAAGTTTATAACTCTTATTTCCACTAATGGAGCCGGAGCAATTCACGATTTCGAGATAGGCATGTGGGGAAAAACCTCTGAGGATGTGAAAGAAGGTCTGAAAAAAGGCACCTTTGGTATGTCTGAGCAAACCTCCAGACTTTTCAACCAGATTTCAAAATGTTCGATTGATGCAGAGCAGGGATTGGGCGAGGGAATTGGTCAATTTCTCGTTCAGAGTAAAGCCAAATTCAGAAAATACAGTCTCCTGGCTGCGGCTTTTGAGCTTAAAATCCCGGCTACTGTGCATGTCGGCATAGGAACTGATATTGTGCATCAATCCCCTCATTTCGATCCTGCCGCAACCGGAAAGGCAACTTTCACTGATTTCAAAATCCTGGCAGAAGAGATTTCAAAACTTCACAATGGCGGAGTGGTCTTGCATTTTGGCTCTGCCGTAATTTTACCAGAGGTTTTTTTGAAAGCTCTTTCAGTTGCCCGTAACATAAAAGGAAAAGTGGAGAATTTCACCACAGCCAATTTCGATATGATTCAGCATTATCGGCCCAATATGAACGTTGTCTTACGACCCACCCAGGGAAGCGGAAAAGGATATTCTTTTACCGGTCATCATGAGATTATGCTGCCGCTTTTAGCCTGGGCGTTGAAGGCAAAATAAGGCTTGAGATGTGAAACGTGAGACGAAAAAACGGCATTGGAGTGTAAAACTTTAGTTTTACCCACGACCTCAAATGGGATCGATGGAATGGAATCCGTTCAGATAAACCTGAAGGTTTATACTCCAGCTTGAACATAAAAGAAGAGGTATAAATGGCAAGGTTAGTAGAATGCGTGCCTAATTTCAGCGAAGGAAGAAGAGCTGAGGTGATTGAGGCTATCTTAGCTGAGATAAAATCAGTTGAAGGGGTCATGCTCTTAGATAAGGAGATGGATAAGGACCATAATCGTGCTGTGATCTCATTTGTGGGAGGCCCCCAGGAGGCTAAAGCTGCCGCTTTCAAAGCAATTGCCAGGGCGGCTCAGTTGATAGATATGGATCTGCACAAAGGTGAGCATCCCAGAATGGGAGCAACTGACGTAGTACCGTTTGTACCGATCTCTGGGGTAACTATGGATGAGTGCATCACTTTAGCCAGGGAGTTAGGTGAAGAAGTTGGGGAAAAACTGGGCATTCCGGTTTACCTGTATGAATCAGCAGCCACTCGCCCGGACAGGGTGAACTTAGCTGATGTGCGCAAAGGCGAATATGAAGGTATTAAAAAAGATATAGAAACTAATCCTGATAGAAAGCCGGATTTTGGGCCCTCAAAACTTCCTAAAGCTGGTGCTACTGCTATCGGAGCCAGGATGCCTCTGATAGCCTTCAACGTTTACCTGGGAACAAGGGACGTAAGTATAGCCAGGAAAATTGCCAAGGCGATCAGGTTTTCAACCGGGGGGTACAGATATGTGAAGGCTCTGGGTTTTGAGATAAAGGAAAGGGGACTGGTTCAGGTTTCGATGAACCTGGTCAACTTCAAGGAGACGCCGATTTACAGAGTGTTTGAGACAATTAAAAGAGAGGCTGAAAGACATTCAGTCCCGGTGATTTCCAGCGAAATAGTCGGGCTTACCCCACTTGAAGCCCTGGTGGACGTGTCTGATTTTTATTTGAAATTCGAGAACTTCAAAAAAGGACAGGTCTTAGAAGAAAAGCTGATGACTTTTGCGGGAAAGCAGCAAGCAGGACTGTCCGATTTTATGGATGAAGTCGCGGCCGGGACTCCGGTGCCTGGAGGCGGAAGTGTTGCTGCCTCATCCGGAGCCTTAGGTGCGAGCCTGGTCTCTATGGTTTGCAGGCTGACCATAGGAAAGAAAAAATACCAGGAATTTGAAGAGGAGCTTAAGAAGGTCTTAGAGGAGTCTGAGAAACTACGCCAGGAATTAAAAGAGTTAATCATAAAAGACGGCGAGAGTTTTACCAGGGTTTTAGATAGTCTCAAGCTTCCTCAGAACACTCCAGAAGAACAGACCAGAAGGCTTGTGGCGATTCAGGAAGCATATAAAGAAGCAGCCCTGGTTCCCCTGAGAACTATGGAGAAATCCTTAGAGGTTTTGAAGCTTTCCCGCATAGTAGTGGAGAAGGGAAACGTAAACACTCTGAGCGATGCCGGAGCCTCTGCTCTTATGGCTAAAAGTGCCTTAGAGGGTGCGCTTTTGAACGTGAAGATAAATCTGAAATCGATTGAGGATCAAACCTTCGCATCTGAGCTGAAAAATAAGTCCGAATTTATCCTTTCAGAGTCTCAAAGGCTCAAACAGGAGATAGATACTCTTCTGCAGGAGAAGTTGTAAGTGGAGAAAAAATATATAGATTTGCATATCCATACCACTGCCTCAGATGGCCTTCTGACTCCTGAGAAGGTGGTGGAGCTGGCTAAGGAGCTGAATCTGTCTGCGATTGCCATTGCAGATCATGATACTGTGGACGGGTATGAAAGCGCCAAAAGTAAAGCAGAGGAATCAGGCGTTGAACTAATCCCGGCAGTAGAGTTGAGCCTGTCTTACCAGGGCAGGGACTTTCATCTCTTAGGATATCTGATCAATTGTGATGATCCTACCTTCAAAAAAAAGATCGAGGAGTTCAGACAGGAGAGACTTTTCAGAGGGGAGAAAATGGTGGAGAAATTGAACGAATTAGGAGTGGCATTGCGCATGGAAACGGTTAAAGGAATTGCCAAGGGTGCTTCAGTAGGAAGGCCTCATTTAGCAGATGCACTGCTCAAAGAAGAATACGTCAGGTCTTACAACGAAGCCTTTGCGCGCTATTTGGGTTACCATGCACCGGCCTATGTGCCGAAAAAATATTTGACACCGCAGAAAGGGATAGAGCTGGTTCATCAAATCCAGGGGCTTGCCATCTTAGCCCATCCGGGAACTGCTCATCAGGATGAGCTTCTGCCCGATTTTCTGGAAATGGGAATAGATGGGATAGAGGCTTACCATTCGCAGTATGAGCGGTATCAGGTTGACCATTATATCAACCTGGCTAAAAAATTTGGGATACTCTACACCGGTGGTTCGGACTGCCATGCCAGAGCTGATATGGTGTTGATGGGAAAAGTGAAAGTCCCTTACCGCTGTCTGGAGATGCTAAAGAAAGCTAAACAAAAGAAATTTGGAGGAT
>JALHSU010000130.1 GCA_022865345.1 Candidatus Zixiibacteriota bacterium | reverse complement strand
TGTTCTCTGGTTGCCTGCAATGGTCTATGGAATCATCTTCGGTATCCTTGCATTACTTGACCGCTAACACTACAGAATATTCTATTCTCATCCCAAATTTTTTTGCCCGACGCTGATGGTAGAGGGAATGTATCAAAATGTCGGTAATAAACGCTGACAAATAGCATGGTATTGTCAGTTTATTACTTTCTGGAAAGCAACAAATAGCCTTAAACGATGGTAATTGTCAGCTTTGATACTGACACTATACTGACATCTCCAAGATTGCGAAAAGTGTATCCCACTAAAGAGTCTCATTTCAAGCTTCTCTGAAAAAATTAGCCCTATTCTATGCTGTAAACACAACTGTATCCCACTCAACAAAATGTCATATCCCACCTCCATCAAAAGTGTATCCCACTAGCCAAAAGTGTATCCCACCAATGGTTTACCGACAAACCCTTGTCGGTTTACCATAGGGGCTTGCGTTTACGGAGAGTTGACGGTTTACCATAGGGGCTTGCTGCAAAAACTTAGCTGCGCTGCTACAATTTACAACTGTAAACACACATCACCCTAAATTTTAAATATAACTTGCTAACAGAAGTAAGCAATCAGTCAGTGAGTGCGTCAGTATGAAAATAGTCGCAATGAGATTAGAGGACACAACTATTGAAATCTTGGATGCAAAGGCCAAAGAACAAGGCATAACGGTCTCGGAATACCTGCGTCACCAGATTTTTCCTCTCATAGAAGGAACAAAAACTCTTACTCTTGAACAATGTCTCGCAAAACTAGACCACTGCCTCTCTCTCGCTCAGTTCTGTGTAAGGCCCCTGCAAGGAATCGTTTTTGACCTGCAGAAATTCAAGACTGAATTAGTTCTGAAACTGGAACAGGAGAAGGCTCCGCAGCAGGAGCAGGAACAGTTGAACCCCCCACAAGAAGAGGAGAAAAACAATGAAGGAAAAACACCTCAAATCTAAACTGAATACTAGAGTTTCTGAACAGGCTCTCAAAAATCTTAAGAAGTTCACGGAAGGATACAATTTCGAGTCCGTCAGTGAAGCATTAGACTATGTTTTGCTTGAATTCCTAAAGCAATATTGTGAATCTGAACTTGAGATGAGAGAGGAAAAAGAATTCGTAGACCACATCAAAGCCATCCAAAAGAAAAGTAACATTCCTCTAGTGGAAGCATTGAAAGAATATTACAAAACTGGGGAAAAACAACTACAGCACTCCCAAAGCCATGTTCCAACACAACCTACTGTAGTATATCGAGACAGAATAGTGGAAAAGCCAGTATACATCGAAAAAGTCGTTGAAACAATAGTCGAGAAGCCCGCTGGCATCGTGGAAAAACAAGTTTTTGTCTTAGAAGATGATTGGCTGCCTGAATACTGGCCTTTTGACAACATGGAAGAATACAAAACTCTCATGTTTGAGGGGGAAGCCTAGAAATGATGCAGGGGCGGGTTCTTCTCTCGCCTTTTGTCCTATCATCGGCTACGTTTTTGGACCTTCTCCTTTCTCGCGGCCAAACCAATTCCTGCATCAATCGGGCAAATTCCCTCCCCAAAC
>JALHSU010000129.1 GCA_022865345.1 Candidatus Zixiibacteriota bacterium | reverse complement strand
TGTAGGGGCAGGCCCCTGTGCCTGCCCTGGTGGTGGGCAACCACAGGGGGTTGCCCCTACAGATGATAAAACAATTATTCCGTGAATATGATTTGGCATCACCACGAATGCATCAGTATTAACACCTTGGTAATTTTGTGGTAATTCACTCCAAACCGATTGAATTATTTTCCCTGTTTTGTTCAATCGTATTTTACCATCCACAATTTCGCCGAATAAATGTTCCCGGTTAAGTGCACATATGGTCACAAAATACGCTCCTGCCTGCGAGTAATCATATTCCTTCAACCTGATTGAACGGCGTTGATGCTTTCCAGGGTCAGATTTATTATTAGAAATTCTGTTCATGCAATTGTGGTAGGGGTTTGATAAATCAAACCCCGATTTTTTTATGCCCGATAAATCGGGCAACTACGAATGAATCACCTTGGCAAAATCTTTCAAAATCTTGTCATTCCCCTTTTCTTCCAACGCATTCCCAATCACCACAAGATTCGCCCCAGCTTTTACTTTTTCCTTGGCGATTTCCGGGTCCCTTATCCCACCACCGATTATTAAGGGAATGGTGATAAATTTTTTAACCTCTTTAATCAGAAAATCAGGCACAGATTTATCTGCACCGGAGCCTGCATCCATAAAGACAAATTTCATCCCTAAATATTCAGCCGCTAAAGCATGAGCACAGGCGATATCCGGTTTGTTCGGAGGCAGAGGCAGGGTATCGGACATAAACTGGACCGCGGTCATCTTTCCGGATTCGATCAGCATATATCCTGTAGGAATCGGCTCTAAGCCGAACTCTTTTATCACCGGTGCAGCTTTCACCTGTTCACCGATCAAGAGATTCGGGTTCCTGCCAGAGATTAAGGATAAGAAAAGTACCGCATCCGCATACTTTGAGACCTGATTGGCATTTCCTGGAAAGATTATCACCGGTAGCTTGACTTTTCCCTTTATCTTTTTAATAGCCTCATCAAAATGAGTTGAAAGAAGCAGACTCGACCCAACCAAGATCCCATCCGCCCCACCTTTTTCTGCTCTTAAGGCTAAATCGGAAATCTCTCTTGGGCTTAATCTGTCCGGGTCCAACAAAACCAAAAAACCCGCCTTTTTCTTTTTTATGACCCCTAATAACCTTTGATAAACTGTCAAATTCCCCTCATTATGTTTATGGAGTGCTTCGTCCGTGAGATACTGTTTGATGTCATTCTGAGGGAGTCCCTACGGGCAAGACGACCGAAGAACCTGTAGATTCTTCACCCCGCATCTTGCGGGGTTCAGAATGACAATTATTGCTCTTCGTTGGTGTCCTCCACCAACGAAGAGGGATTGTTTGTCTGGAGACCAACAACCAGCAATCTCGCATTATATTTAGATGGTCAATGCTCTCCAGAAATCATTTTCTTGATTATCTCCGGCACCTTCGACAGTGCAAAATCTAATTTGGTTATATCCTTTCCTCCGGCTTGAGCTAAATGTGGTTTTCCTCCACCACTCCCTCCGGTCAGCTTTGCCACTTCCTTGACTATCTCACCGGCTTTTATTCCTCTCTTTATCAAATCATCAGTAACTGAGGCAACGAAAGAGAGTTTATCTTCTGATATTGTTGCGAATATCCCGACTGAGGATTTCAGATTTTCCCGAAAAGCATCTGCTAAACTCAATAAATTTTCCCGGTTTCCGCTATCATCTCGATAAGAGATTATCTTTATCCCGTCCTGCTCAAAAGCACTCTTGTATAACTCCCTGATCTTTTCCTTAGCGCTACCTGCTTGCGCGTGCTTTACTTTCTTTTCCATCTCCTTGCTGTTCTCTAAAAGCTCAGCTACCTTTGTCCCTAATTCCTCTGTCTTTACTTTTAGAATATTAGATAATCCCTGAAGAGTTTTTTCCTCCTCTTTAACCAATTCATAGGCGCTCTTCCCGGTTATTGCTTCAATCCTCCTCATCCCGGCAGCAATACTTTGTTCTGAGATTATCCTGAACAAACCAATTTCACCTGTAGCTTTAACATGAGTCCCACCGCAGAGCTCCATAGAATATTCGTCTATCTTTACAACCCTGACAGTATCCTCATATTTTTCTCCGAACAAAGCCATCGCTCCAAGCTTTTTTGCCTCATCCAGAGTTGTGTTAAATGTCTTAACCTCCAAGTTATCCCAGATTTTCTGATTGATCTTATATTCTATCTTCTCCAGCTCATCCTCAGTCAAAGCCTTAAAATGGGTAAAATCGAACCTGAACCTCTCCGGTTCAACTAAAGAACCAGCCTGATGCACATGCTCACCTAAAGTCTCTCTTAAAGCTTTATGTAGAAGATGAGTTGCAGTGTGATTGCGCATTATCGATTTGCGTCTTTCCAGATCAACTTTTGCGATAACCTTTTTATGTAGATAATTTTCTATTTTTCCTTTTTTGATCTGACCTAAATGTACGATATGCTCACCCTGTTTGACCACATGGTCAACTTTAAACTCGAAATCATCATCAGAGACTATACCGATGTCGCTTATCTGTCCACCCGCCTCAGCATAAAAAGGGGTTTTATCTAAAACAATTCCTTTTCCGTCTTCTGTAATCGTCAAAATTTCAGATTCAGTCTGGAAATCTTCGTATCCTTTGAATTTCGAAGATCGGGTTTTTTCTCTATCGGAACGAGTTAAGAGAACTTCGTGGGCAACCCTGCCAGAACCCTCTTTTGACCTTTCCCTCTGTTTTTCTAACTCTTCTTCAAACCCCTCCATATCTACTGAAAGGTTCTTCTCTTGTGCCATCACCTGAGTCAGGTCAACCGGGAAGCCGAAAGTATCATAAAGCTTAAATGCCTCCTCACCTGGAATGACTTTTTCGCCTTTCTTTATAACCTTCTCCGCGACCTGCTCAAAAAGCTCTAACCCTGAATCCAAAGTCTCGCCGAACCTTTCCTCTTCAGATTTTATCACCAGAGAGATATGCTCTTTTTTAGCTTTAAGTTCTGGATAGACTTTACCCATCAAATTCACTACTATGCCTGAAAGATCAAACAGAAAAGGTTTATGTAAATCTAAGAGTCTGCCGTGTCTTGCTGCTCTTCTTAAAATCCTTCGCAGGACATAACCTCTCCCTTCATTTGAGGGAATTGCTCCATCGGCAATGGCAAAGCTCAAAGCCCGGATATGGTCTGCAATCACCTGGAACGAGTCAGAATGAAGGGATTCCTTATATTTTTGTCCGGAGATCTCCTCTGTTTTTCTGATTATGGGTTGAAAAAGGTCTGTATCGTAATTTGAATCTACGTTCTGTAAAAGAGCGGTCAATCTCTCGAAACCCATTCCGGTATCAACAGTTTTGGACGGCAAATCAGTCAGTTTTCCATTTTCATCCCTGTAATACTGCATAAATACCAAATTCCAGATCTCGATCACTCTTCCACACCCGCAGTTCACTCCGCAGTCTGGTTTGGAGCAGCTATATTCTTTGCCCCGGTCATAATGGATCTCCGAGCAGGGCCCGCAGGGACCAACTTCTGCCATCTCCCAGAAATTCTCCTTGGCATCGAACCTCAGGACTCTCCCTTTTTTGATATCCGTATTCTCATACCATAATTTCTCGGACTCGTCATCTTCCGTGAAAATAGTTGCCCAGAGCTTCTCCTTGGGAAGCTTGCACACTTCAGTCAAAAATTCCCAGGCATAAATAATGGCTTCTTTTTTGAAATAATCCCCAAAAGACCAGTTGCCAAGCATCTCGAAAAAAGTATGGTGATAGGTGTCTTTCCCCACCTCTTCCAGATCGTTATGCTTACCAGAGACCCGAATACATTTCTGAGACGAGGCAGCTTTGTTGTAATCCCTTTTCTCCAGTCCTAAGATGAGCTTCTTGAACTGGTTC
>JALHSU010000128.1 GCA_022865345.1 Candidatus Zixiibacteriota bacterium | reverse complement strand
CTAAGATACCGTTCGGTATCAGACGATCCTGTTAACGGACCGGGCGAACTAATCTACAAACCAGGCTTTAGTGCCTTGGGGCAGAAACAGTTTCATCCCGGTCCGTGGAATAATAACTTCTCTAAGTATAAAATACAAGGGGCAAGCCTGTGTGCCTGCCCTGAAAGCTCACGCTGGATGTTATCATCCAGCGCTTGAAGAGAAATTCACAGCAGATTGAACGGATTAAGCAGATTTGACACCGGATTCATCAGCTTAATCATAATAATCAGCTGTGAGGAACTTGTAGATGCTGTCAGGTGTTACCACCTGACAGCTTAGCAACTTTATACAGTGTCAGGAGGTAACTCCTGACACCACAGTAGAAAAAGAGGAATAATTGTCTTTACCCTCTCCTTTTAGGAGAGGGTAAGGGTGAGGTTATATAATAATCAACTGTTCAGAGAGGAGTTTGTAGATGTAGGGGCACGGCATGCCGTGCCCCTAAGGATAACTCACCCTCAAACCAGTTTGAGGGTGGCACCCAAGCAACCCTGTCCTACGGATCCGTTAATAGGAAAAGGGTCGCGCTACGACAAACAAATGCAAACCTGAAGGTCCAAAATGGATCTTGAGATTTGCCCTACGAAAAAAACAAAAGTCAATGAGCTTTAAACAAAACCTAGTTTTTTTGTGGAATTGGTTCAAAGAAACCTTTATCCATTTTTTCTTTAAAGACAATTGCCCTTTAATGGCGGCGGCCATCTCTTTTTATGCCATTTTGTCTCTAATTCCACTGTTTCTGCTTCTGATCTCCCTTTTGGGTTTTGTGCTGCATTCCTCTGAAAAAGCCTCATCCTCTGCTTATTTCCTGTTGGTCAAGACCTTCCCTTTGTCAACTGCTACCTCGTTTAAGCTTCTTTTTCGTTTGATAGAAAAAAAAGAGGTCTTTGGATTATTTGGTATCTTAGGTCTGACCTGGGCGGCAACCAGGATTTTCTCAGTTATGGAGCAATCCCTGAACATAGTCTGGAAGGTGAACCGGGGAAGGAGATATTTTCACAGCAAAGTTCTTTCTGTAATTCTGGTGCCGGCTTCTCTGGCGATTGTCGTTCTCTCCCTGGGAATGACCAGCCTGTATGCCTTTGCCAAGCGCATGACTTTGCCGTTTGTTCACTTTAGGCTCTCGGATGCTCCGTTTATAGCCAATCTTTTTGCCATTCTCATCCCAGTATTCCTGAGCCTACTACTTTTCTTTCTACTGTATAAGTTCATCCCGTATAGAAAGATTTCAAGCTTCTCAGCTTTTATCGGGGCTTTATCTTCAGCTCTTTTGTGGGAAGTCTCCAAAAATCTGTTTGATATCTATATAAAGAACTATGCAGGTGTGGAGAAAGTTTATGGTTCCTTTGGGGCAATCGTAATTTTGCTTTTCTGGATTTACTATTCTGCTTTTATTCTTCTAATAGGGGCAGAAGTCGGGGCAAATTTTGAGATCTTAAGAGGGAAAAACAAAGTAGGGGGTATGGCTGAATCGTCTGATTAAGGGCAGGCACGCAATTCGACGGTTCGACAAGCTCACCGTGCTGAGCCTTGCCGAAGCACAAACTCATCGTCCTGACTATTCGACTCTGCTCACAGTCCCTGAGCGAAGCCGAAGGGAGCACCGTCGAAGGACAGGTCTGCCCCTACTTCAAAAAATCTATAAAAAAAGACAGCTTCGCCAAAAAAACGAAGCTGCCAATTTTTTTCCATGGATAAGGATGAATCCTACTTTCCACCGGTAGTGTCAGCCTGAGTCGTTTCGGCCGGTGCTGCCTGCTCGGTGGTAGTTCCTTCTGTCTTCTGCTCTGCTTTCTTAGCACATCCGGCAAAGATGGCTAAGGTGAGAAGAAACGCAATCAAAAGCGCGATTAATTTCTTCACTTACTTTATCACCTCCCTTTGGGTCTCATTATCTCGATTTCCCTGACAATTCGATTCTCTTTTGTTTTTTACTTGACCTGTGTTTCCGGTTTTCGTATAATCTGTCTCAACGTCTGAACTTCTGGCTTCGGACGGTGTATAACTGATCAGGTTTCAATTTATAGCTTAAGTTTTGATTGTCAACAGAAAAATTCTTAATTTCTCAAGAAAGGAAATCGATGCACTTTCTGATTTTTTTGCTGCTGGCTCCTGATCCAGCCGCTTTCAGGGGTAACATAATCCGGATGGTCCTGGAGTCGGGTGTTTTTGCCCAGGTAATCCTGTTTATACTTTTGATCTTCTCCATTATCTCCTGGGCCATAATGATAAATAAGCTCAGGGTTTTCAGAAAGGTGGAAAAGGAGACCAGAAAGTTTTTTGCCACCTTCAGGAAAAGCAAGGGCCTGTCAGAAGCTTATCTTGCCTGTGGGCTGTTGCACAGAACTCCTCTGCACAACATGCTGGTGGCAGGGTTCAAGGAGATAGAGCAATTCTCTAAAAAAGATGAAGTAATCCCGTTGGAGAAAAGAGCAGAGGTAGTCAAGATGACTCTGGACCGGGTGGGAGCAGAGGAGATAAGCCGGCTGGAAAGAAATGTGGTCTTCTTAGCTACCACTGGGAATATCAGCCCCTTTTTCGGGCTTTTGGGAACAGTGTGGGGCATTATGGATTCATTTGCCAGCATAGGGGTTAGAGGGACAGCCAGCTTAGCGGTAGTTGCCCCGGGAATAGCCCAAGCTTTAATTGCGACCATCTTTGGACTGGCAGTGGCTATCCCTGCGGTTATCGGGTATAACTATTTCAATAACCGTCTCAAGTTCGTCGCAACAGACATAGACAATTTCTCCCTGGAATTCCTTACCACTGCCAAGAAAGAAGGGATTTTATGAGAAAAAGGCAGTACGGTGCACTCTCTGACATCAATGTAACCAACTTAGTGGACGTGGTCTTAGTTCTTCTGATTATTTTCATGATTACTGCTCCGATGCTTCAGAGCGGTATAGACATCAACCTGCCAAAGACCGTTGCCTCAGAAAAGGACTTAGGAGAAGGGATCGTTGTTACCATAACCAAGGAAAAAGGCATCTTCGTGGATGACAAGATCACCCCTTTGAATAAATTCGAACAGAGATTAGGGGCGATGAAGGCTAAAAAGGGCGGCAAAGCAGTCTATCTTCGGGCTGATTCAGGAGTGCCCTACGGGTTTGTGGTAGAAGTGATGGGGAAAATAAAGAATATGGGCATAAGCGATCTGGGGTTGGTCATCGAACCGACAGGTAAAAAATGACCAGGGATTTCTATATTTCTCTTGCAGCTCATCTGGTGATTCTGCTGGCTATAGCAATCTTAGCTCCGGTTACTGCCTATTACCAGATGAAAGGGTATCCCCAGATCTACAGAGTAGGACTGGTGAGTCTGCCAGCAAGTGGAGGTGGAGCAGGGGCAGGCACAAGCTCTGCCAGTGCTTCAGCCCCGGCTGAAGGGATCGGATTAAAGGAAATGAAAACTGAGCAGAAAAAAGCGAAAAAGACTCAGCCGAAAACTTCGCAACAGAAAGCACCGCCTTCAAAAAAGACCACAGAGACTGCTGCTAAGCCAGATGAAGGTAAGGGAACTGCTGGTAAAGAAGGGAAAGGTGAAGGTTACGAGGTCTCTTTAGGCGGAGGATTGGGTTCTGCTTACGTGGAAGGCGGAAATTTCGAGTCATCCTATTATCTGGATATCGCTTTTGGGAAGATAAGAGGGAATTTTTCCAATCCCTTAAGACAGACAACTTTTCCAATCAGGACAACAGTCTATTTTAAAATCCTTAAGGATGGGAAAATAGCAGAGCCTGTTGTTGAAGCGCCTTCAGGGGTTGCCCCTTTTGACCAGGCAGCCCTAAGGGCGGTTATCTCATCTGATCCGTTGCCTCCTTTGCCTCAGGAATACAAGGGGGAATGGCTGGGGATTCATCTGGAATTTGAATTTTTGCCTTGAGACCGATTTAAAAAAAACGGATGTGCTCGTCGGGTCCCCTGACCCGACGAGATAAGACAAACTATACCTGATTGCCAGGTCAGGGGACCTGGCAATCACCGGAGAATTAACCTCACCCTCGCCCTTTCCTTTTTAAGGAGAGGGATGGTTGACTCATATTTCGAGAAGCTAATATGAAAAAGCAAAAAATTCTTGTAATGATCTTTTGTCTCCTTTTTTCTATTTTCAATTTCAAAACGATTTCTGCCCAGACTGAGGTCTACGTCAAGATGCCAGTGGGTGGGTCTGAGCCTCTGGATCTCGCGGTCACAGATTTTTCCCCTAAGAAAAAAGGGTTTTCAGCAGACGAGAAGAGCTGGTCCGTTCAAATCCCTCAGATAGTAAGGGCGGACCTTGATTTCTCCCTTTTGTTCTATGTGACGGAGATCGATTCGTTCGCAAGATCCGTAGTTGGTGCTGACCCCTTGAATTTCGACGGCTGGTTTAAATTGGGCGTGCAGATGGTTCTCAGCGGAGAGGTGGAAGAAAAAGGGGAGGAGATCAGAGCAGATGTCTCATTGTATGATGTAGTAAAAAGTAAAAAAATCTACTCAGAGTCATATAAAACTTCATCGGATAATGTCAGAGGATTAGCTCACACCATTTCGGATGATGTTGTCCTCAAGCTGACCGGAGATAAGGGGATATTCAATACCAGAATCGCTTTTGTCTCCAGCCGTACCGGGAACAAGGAGATTCATATCTGCGACTTTGATGGATTCAATTCAAAGAAGGTCACCACAGATAAATCCATTGACTTATCCCCGCGCTGGTCACCGGATAGTAAAAAGATTATATATACATCTTATAAAAAGGGTAATCCTGATTTGTGGATAAGGGATTTACAGACAGGCACTGACCAGGTCCTCTCTGCTCAAGCCGGGTTAAATTCTGCTGCCTCCTGGTCCCCGGACGGAAAATATATCAGCCTGGTCTTGAGTAAAGGAGGGAATCCTGATATCTACCTGCTGGATCAATCCGGAAAGATAATCAGAAGACTGACCAATAGCTCTGCTATAGCCTCTTCCCCCTCGTTTTCTCCCAACGGCAAAGAGATAGTCTATACCTCTGACAAAACAGGATTGCCACAGCTCTACGTTATGGATAATCAGGGGAGTAATGTCCGCAGGCTGACTTATGACTTAGATTACTGCGATTCGCCTGCCTGGTCTCCAAAGGGGGATAAGGTTGCCTTTGTGGTCAGGACCTCTTCAGGGTTTGACATATACACAATCGACGTTACCGGGCAGAACCTGAGAAGACTGACCTACGGCTCAAATAATGAGAACCCGTCCTGGTCAACGGATGGTTATCATTTAGTTTTTTCCTCTGACCGCACAGGTAAGCATGAGGTCTACACTATGGACTGGGATGGCCAGAACCAGAGAGCGATTACCACAGGAGGAGAAAATTATAATCCTTCTTGGTCAGGAAGATGATAGGTAATAGGTCGTAGGTTGTAGGTGGTAGGTAATAGGAGATGACGACCCTGATCTGTCATTGCGAGCCTCGCCGAAGGCGAGCGAAGCAATCTGTCTACTTCAGACGGGAAGGGATTGCTTCGTCGTTCCGCCAAAGGCGGAACTCCTCGCAATGACGTATGAAGGTGACACTCCCTAAATAATTTCTTCTTCAGACAATAAAATTCCTTTTACTTTTTCGATTTTTCTTGACAACTTTTTGGGGTTTAGTTATATAGTGAAAGAATTGAACTCTAACCTTGAAAAGGAGGTACAAGGTGAGGTATGTTTTAGTAGTTCTCGTGGGGGTTTTTATCCTGGCATTTTTCTGGGGATGCAAGTCGGGCACCAAGATAAAGCCGGCAGTTGAGCAGCCTGCTCCCAAAGAGGAGGTAAAAAAGGAAGAGCCAGCTCCAGCACCGGTGAAACAGGAGGAGGTCAAGCAGGAAGAGAAGGTAGAGATTAAACTTGACCCGATCTACTTCGACTTCGACAAGTATTTCCTCAGGTCCGATGCCAAGGATGCCCTGAACCGCAATGCCCAGTCGTTAAAGGACAATCCTCAGGTTAAAATCAAAATAGAAGGAAATTGCGACGAGCGGGGAACGGTTGAGTATAACTTAGCCTTAGGAGAAAAGAGGGCTAAAGCAGCTATGGATTATCTGGTGAACTCAGGGGTCGATCAGTCCAGGATAACGATAATCAGCTACGGCAAGGAAAGACCATTATTCCCGGGCCATAATGAAGATGCCTGGTCCAAAAACCGCAGGGATGATTTCGTGATCGTCTCCAAATAAAGGAGTTTAGAAGAAAAAGGCGATGAGTCTGGCGGAAAATTATTTAAAAGCCGGGATAGTTCTCCTGGGGGTGTGTCTTTTGTCATCCGGCTGTGTCTCGCGAAGGGAGATAGTCAGGTTTCAGGAACAGCTCGACTATCTGGAGGAGAGTAATCATCGTCTGGAAAAAGATGTGGCTTCTCTGGATAGTCTATTAAAAGCCCAGTTGGATGAAAACCAGAGACTCAGAGCTGACCTCTCCTCTACCTTAGGTTCAATTGATGACCGGCTCTCGATGCTGGAAGGCAGGGTGGAAGAATCAGGGCACCGCTTTACCGAGCTGGAAAAGCAGATGGAGAGCAGAGAGGTTTCGACGCAGGACACTTCAGGGTTGCCGGATTCGCTGAAGATGAAAGTCAGCCTGGATCCGCAAAAGCTGTATGACCAAGCTTATTTTGATTTCGCCAAAGGCAGCTACGATTTAGCCATTCAGGGGTTCGCAGATTACCTGCGCTATTTTCCCAAGGGCAGATCAGCAGACCAGGCGCATTACTGGATTGCGGAGTCGTATTACGCTAAGAAAGATTATGAGCGCTGCATGGATGAATTCCAGAAGCTTTTGCAGAATTTCCCCAGCTCAAACAAGCTTCCTTCAGCTCTTTACAAGATCGGACTGTGCTACGAGGAGCTGAAAAACCAGATCCGGGCAAACCGTTATTTTAAAGAGGTGGTAAGCAGATACCCGGATTCGCCTGAGGCTAAATTAGCTAAGGAGAAAATGGGTATTAGCGGAGCTAAGAAAAGATAGAGATTCGTCGTAGGGGCGACCCGTCGGGTCGCCCCTACAGTTATCGTTTGAGGATCAGGCAGGGACACTTGTAACGTGTCCCTATAATTTTTTACCTGAATGGCTGAGCTAAAAGTTCCCCGTATTTTCCCCTGAGGTTCTGGGCAAGCGAATCCTGCTTGAAATAAACCAGGTAAGAAATTCGGTTTTGGATCATCGCGGAATAATCTTTAAGATAAAACAAGGTTCTATCATCCTTATAGATTTTTTGATCCAGGACCCCGCGCAATTGTAATTCCGGATAACTGTAAGGATAGTATCCCATGTCCTTTTGTAAACGAAAAACCATACCATCGGGAGTCTGGATGAAAGAAGTAAGAAATTTCTCATCCGTCATAAGGTCAGCATAAATCGGTTTTTCCGGATAGCTTTTCAAAAGGAACGACTGAATCATATCCACATAGCTTTTTTCAATAATGCTTGGGTCATACGGTTTTCCGTTCTCGAATAAATATACCTGCGCTCGAAAACGGTCGATCTCTCCTTCAGACTTCTGATATAAATCAGGATAGTTCTGCTGGATATATTTAAGATACCAGCTTCTTCTTGAAAGCTCGGTATCTATAAATCTTACATCCGGCCTTTTATTTTCCACATATTTTAGATAAAGCCAGGGCGAATAGTGGTCCCAGATTTTAGTCAAAACGATCGAGTCCTTTTTAATTGACCTTAAGATGTTTTCCGCATAATCGTATGCGAAATAACTTCTGCTCTCATCCGGCATGAAATAATTGCGAAAGAGGTTGACAAGGGGGAGGCAGGAAAAAAGAATTATCAAAATTACCGCGACTGCGCGCGGAGCATATCTTCCTCTGCGAAGAAGGACGAAAAGCCAGGCAATTCCGCATCCCAGCCAGCCAGCAGCTACCAGAAAAGAGGGGAGGAAGTATGGATCGATATCCGGAATCTGGTAGTTTATTCCGTAGAAAATCGTAAAGATGAAAATTGAAAGCAGAGAGATGAAAAGCTTCCAGTTTTTTTTCAAAAGGATTACAAATCCGAGGATGATCCAGGGAAGAAAGTATAGAGGAAATTGGGAATAAAACAGTCGCAGATAGTTTCTGAGACTCTCCCAGAGCGCCTGGCTTGACTCGGAAAACATCCAGATCCGGTACTGCCAGCCGCTTATGTGCCTTTTGAGATTCGATAAGCTGGAGGGGTCTCCCCAGTTCAATATGGGGTTAAGCGAGGAGCGAATCGGCAGATATAAATAGACAGAAATTCCCAGGATGAAAAAGGAGAGCAAAAGTAAAACTCTTTTTTTCTCGAAAAAAGACTTTCTGTAGATCATCAGGAAAAGGAAGACAAATCCCGGTAAGAGCAGGACGATGGAGAGGTGATTCCCAAAACTCAAGCCGTGAAGGAAAAAGAAAAGGTAAAGGTATTTATCAGACTGAGCCAGCTTTCCTCTGCTTTTCAGATTTAGCTGAGAAAGTATCAGATAAAAGAGTATTGCATTCAGCAAAGAGTTCAGGGCATAGACCTCGTTAGACGTAGCCTGGGACCAAAGGGTAGGGGAAAATGAGAAGATAAGTGTGCTGACCAGTGAGATGTAACTGCGCCAGCTCTCTGGTAATTCCGGGAACAGGAGCTCAAAAATCGCAAGCAGGACGAGAAACAAAAACAGATTCGAAAAAGAGATAAAAAATAGCGACAGCAGGTTGAGATTCTGGACCGGAGACCCCAGGGGCAAAAGGGAGAAAAGCCTGCCTATCAAGGTGTAAACAGGATACCCGGTAGGATGAGCGAGTCCAAGAGTAGTGCAGACTGTGGCAAGCTCGCCAGAATCGATAAAGGAAACAGTGGGACTTAAGGTCTTGAAATATACCAATCCCGGGAAAAATAAGATTATTAAAGAGTAAACAATTTTCTTCTTATTCATTGGAATAGTTAAAAGAAAGGAAATCTATAATTGGGGTCATATTCAAGTAAAACTTTTTTAAAATAGTAAGCCCTCTCAAAATATTTATTTGCCTCATCTTCAAAGCCAAAACGCTTAAGGTATAGACCTCTATTATAGTAAGAAAGAGCAGAGTGAGCTATGCGGACCAGCTCCTTATTTGTTTTGGGGACCTCCGGGTCTTCAATCCCTCTCAGGTGAAAATCGGGGAACTCATACGGGTAAAATTTATTTTTTTCTCTAAAGCGCATGAGAAGACCTTCAGTCGGAGTAGGAAGTCCAGAATAACCCTGATAGGCATCAAAAATAGTGATGTAAACTGGCCGGTCTGCAAGGTTTTTAAAAATAAAACTGTTGATCATCCGTGTAAAAGACTGAGAAGCTTTGAGGGAATCCAGGAACTGGCCACTCTCCAGACTGAGAGCAAAATGGTTATAGGCATCGATCTCCTGAGAGGAACGCCTGTAAAATGAGGGATAGTATTTCCGCATATAGTTTTTATACCAGCTATACTCTGAAAGTGCAGTATTGACGATCTCCAGGTCAGGCCTTTTGTTTTCTACGAATCTTAAATAAAGCCAGGAAGAATAATAGTCCCAGACCTCGGTCAGGATCAGGGCATCCTTATGAGCTGACCGCAGGAGGTTCATACTGAAATCATAAGGGATGTAATTTCTGCTTCGGTTTTGAGCCTTAAACTCCTGGGGGAATTTTAAAACAAACAAAAAGGTGAGAATTGACAGAACTAAAAAGCTTATTGCGGTTCTTAATTTCTCTGAGGTTCGAAGCCAGAACAGGATTCTCTCCAGTATTTGAAAGAGGAGGAGAAGTCCTGAATATAGCAAGAAAGTTAAAGTTAGGAGGGTCTGCAGGAAATAAGGCTCGATATCTTTTACATCATAGTTTAAGCTCCAGAGGAGATTGAAAAGGATGATCAATAGAAAAAAGATAGCCAGCTTCAAGTTCTGCTGGAAAGCCTTAAAAAAGCCTAAGAAGATCAAAGGATATGTCCAGAAGGGAAACTGTTTAAAGAAAAGTGAGAGGAAATGTTTGAAGTTATCCCGGAAAGCCAGTTTGGTTTCAGTGAACATCCAACTCTGGTAAATCTTAGCAGTCAGGTGGTTTTTTAGATTGAGAAAGGTGGAGGGGTCTCCCCAGTTTAAAGGAGTATTCAGAGATGAGCGGATAGGAAGATAAAGATAGATTGATATTCCCAAGATCAAAAACCCGAAGATTAAACTTAAAGATTTAAAACTGTAGATCTTCCGATCAGCAGTGGAAATTAAAAGGAAGATCAGGGCAGGGAGTAAAAGGATGCTTAAAAGATGGTTGCCAGAGCTTAAACCAACCAGATAAGTTATCAGATAAATCAAGCTTAAGTTCCAGTGGTTTAAATTTTCTGCAGACTGATTCTGTTTGAACCAGTATAAAGACAGAAGGATAATCAGACTGCAGAGGAAGATGTTTAAAGAATAGACTTCATTGATGGTAGCCTGTGACCAGAGAATTGGCGAGAAGGAAAAAAAGAAAGTAGTCAGAATAGCTGCTGAAAACTTGAGCTTAGGATTAAGCTCTTCTTTAAAGAAGAGCTCGGAGAGCAGAAGAAGAGAAAAAAACAGGATGACATTAGTCAAAGCAGCCCAGAAGGCAGACATCATAATTAATCGGTAAATCGGTTGTCCAAACTGCAGGAAAGAGAAGATCCTTCCCAGCAAGGTGTAAAGCGGATACCCGGTTGGATGGGCAATCCCCAAAGTCGTACAGACAGCAGCTAATTCTCCGGAATCTACAAAAGAAAAAGTAGGGTAGAGGGTCAAAAAGTAGAAAAAGCCGCTGAAAAGGAAAACTGCAAAGGCTGAGATAAAAGTGTATCTATTGAACCGGAATAGATAGGATCTTGAGGGGGACATTTTAGAATCTAAGACCAGTCACCAGAAGTCTGGTTTCTCTTTAGAGGCTAAAGACGAGTCTGGTTTTCAAATCCATTAAAATGGCAGATCTTCATCTGTGCCTTCGCTCGCCTCTGCTTCCTTTTCGACTGACTCCTCGATAGGTGCGGCCTCTTTGCGGCCTAATTTCATTATCCTGAGGGCTACCACCTCGCTCACATACTTCTTGATCCCGTTGCGGTCATCATAGGAGCGGTTCTGGATCCTGCCCTCGACAAAGACCTGGTCACCTTTTTTTAATATATCCTTGGCGCTTTCGGCCTGCTTTCCCCAGATAACCAAATTATGCCAGTCAGTCCTCTCCTGAAATTGCCCGGATTTATCTTTCCAGCGAAAGGTGGTGGCTAAAGAGACAGTGGTCACAGCCTGACCATTGGGAGTATACCTTTTTTCCGGATCCTTGCCCAGATTACCGATCAAAAACACTTTGTTTAAACTTGCCATTCTTCGCTCCAGATTTAAGTGTTATTTTTTATATGATAACATTTGATTTCTCGCTTGTCAACTTCTTTTGGGTAGAGTTGAATTATTTTTTTCAAAAAAGTAGCCTCCGGCCTTGACATCTCAGAAACAATTCCGGAGGATTGGAATGGAATCAAACGCGACACGAAGGTCGGGGGCTACGGGCTCATAAGGGATGTTCTAACTGACTTCAGTCAGGTCCTGAGCTTACGCCACTAAAGTGGCTAAGAACAAAAACATGTGGAGAAATTTCGTCGGAACACACGAACGTCGGACATTACGGGTTTAAGATCTTACAAAAATGGGCAGGAGGTCAACTCCTGCCCCAGCCACAGTAGGGGCGACCCGCTCTTCGGCTTCGCTCAGAGCAGTGAGCTTGTCGAACTGCCGGGTCGCCCCTACACCATACGCTTTCAAAAAGAAAACAGTGTGCAAGCAAACCTATTTCACCAGGACCACATCGATTCGGCGGTTTTGCTGTCTGCCCTCTTTGGTGTCATTGGAAGCAATCGGTCTGGACTCACCATATCCTGTGGCAGTGATTCTATCTTCGCCTATTCCCATATTGGCTATCAGATATGCGGTTACGGCTTTGGCTCGGGCTAAGGATAATTGCATATTGTAGGTCTCATCTCCCATTGAATCGGTATGTCCTTCAATGATGATTTTCCTGTCAGGAAAATCCCGGATCGCTTTTTGAATTTTAGACAAAAGCCCGAAACTCTCTGGCAGGATAGTGGATTTCCCGCTGGGGAAGTTTATGCCGTACAGCCGGATGACGATATTTTCTCCTTCTTTTATCACGCTGGCTTCGTCTTTGGCGAAGAGCTTCTCCAGATTGACAAAATCCTCATCCTCTATGCTTTTCAGCTCCAGCTCCTTATAACCTGCTTCTTTCTGGGCAACTTTTTCTTCCAAAGCATCTAACTTCTCTTCCAGCCCTTTGATTTTTTCGTCTTTTTGCTGGAGCTCAGAAAGAAGCTCCTTTTTTTCCTGCTTCAGGTTATCTATCGCCAGGATAATCGATTCCACTGGCTTTTCTGGTCCCTGGTCGAATTCAGGGGAATAATCAACTTCTTTGGCTATCCGGGAGATCAGATTTTCCTCTTCCAGGGCGAGTTTCTCAAAAGAAGGATAATCGGTTTTCAGGTTCTGAAATTTAGAGGATAAATATATGGCATGTCTTGCCTGATAAGCTGCCTGCTCTGCTTTAGAAGTGGCATCCTCAGCCGCATACCTTTCGGTATTCAGAAGCTGTTCAGTCGAAGCTAAAAGGTCTTCGGAGTTTTTCAAGGTCGATGGGGCATATTTGTCAGCCTTGGCTTTAGTCTTGGCTTCTTCGACTAATCTTCTTGCCTCTCCCAGGATGCTCCCCTTGATGGCTTTTAGTTCCGCCTGGTTGAATTTCTCCTCGGCTATTTTAGCTTTTTCCCTGGCGCCGTTTAAGTCGCCTGCCTCAATCCGCAAAGCGGCTTCTTCAAAAGACTTTTTAGCTAAATCATAAAGATCCGGTGCAAATTCCGGGGCATTGGCTTTCAGAGCTTTTTCCCTTGCCTGTAAGACCGAGGCAAAGGGAACACGAGCCACCTCTGCAATCTTATATGCTTCAGTTAGGTAGGTCTTGACTTTTTCTAACCTGTTTTTGATCTCCTTAAGCTCCCCGCCTTTTTTGAACTTCTCATAAGCGAGGCTATATTCATCAAAAGCTTTTCCAAAATTCTTAGGAGAGAGGATGTCAACTTGCTGGTTTCTGGCTTTGGCTAACTCATCTCTAACACTACCGAAGATCGATTCCTCAGTGGAGCTTTCCTGCTGAGCTAACGGGAGATTAGTGCTGATTAACAAAGTGAAGAGAGTGAAAAAAACAAGTGTGACCTTTAAGCTTTTAACGGAAAACATGTTTACCTCCTTCGATTGTTAGGTTGAACAGGAATTTACACTATTCGATTATACTTTGTCAAGATTTTTCCACCCCTGGAAGGGTTATCGACAAAGGAGAGATAAAAATTAGAATTCTGTGAAAAAATGATTGGTCGGCTGGTTTCTTTTTCGTAGATTGAGAAAAGTAGACAGTAGATAGGGGAAAAAGTAGGTAGTAGACAGGAGACAGCAAACAGGGAACAAGAGGCCTTGCGAAGAGCAGTGGTGCTCGGAGAATCTAACAAAGTCGCTCTAAGAAAAAAGGTAAGAGAAAGAGGTGCACTATGGATTTTTTTGAAGTAGTGAAAAACAGGCATTCGATCAGGGCTTTTAAGAATAAAGAGATAGAAAAAGAAAAGTTAGACAAGCTTCTCTTTGTGGCGAACTCTTCGCCTTCTGCAGGAGACTTGCAGGCTTATCAGATTTTCCTGGTCAGGGAAAATGCCCAGAAAATAGCTTTAGCCAAAGCTGCTTATGGACAGGATTTCATTGCCCAGGCTTCGGTCGACTTGGTTTTCTGTACTGATCCCCTGAGGTCAGCTCGTAAATATGGTAGAAGAGGCTCAGAACTTTATTCTATCCAGGATGCTACGATCTCTGCCGCCTACGTCCATTTAGCTGCAGTAGATTTAGGATTGGGAAGTGTGATCGTTGGTGCTTTTGATGAAGAAGCGGTCAGCAAGATTCTGAATTTGCCAGGAACCTTAAGACCTATAATAATTCTTCCTGTCGGTTATCCGGATGAAGAGCCGGAAACGACTCCTCGCCGAAAGATTGACGATCTGGTGAAAGAGGTTGAATAAGCATGGATTCAAGGAGCCGAGGGTTCAAGTGCTGGGAGAGGACTTTCGCTCTCTGTTGGTCTCCTGACCAACAGAGAAGAATGTTTTCTTCGTTGGTGAGGACACCAACGAAAAGCAATGCTATCTTGAATCCGTTATTCGTCATCGGTAATCCGTCATCTGATTGTGCTGTTCCGCCAGGAGCTACTCCTGATGGAACAGACTAAAAAGAACGCTGGAGTGTAAAGCCTCAAGGTCTTGAGACTTTAGCTTTACCTATAAACCTGAAGGTTTATACTCCAATTTGCTCTCGGTTGGTCTCCAGACCAATGGAGAAAACCTCTTTTCTTCGTTGGTGAAGACACCAACGAAGAGCATAAAAGACAAGCAAGAGCAAGCTCTTGCACTCCAGTTAAGGGCGAGGAAACCTCGCCCCTACAATTCAACATTGGTTATCTTTATTAGTCATTTCCTTCCGATTTTTTGTTTGACAAGCTGATAAAGAGTTAATATCTTGGCAAAAATTTAGTCGATATATTTAATGGAGGTGTAAATGTCAGAAAATAGAAGACCAGTTTTTACCGGGCTAATACTGATTGTGATTGGTTTGTTGTTTTTCTTAAATAACTTTGGATACATAAGCGGTGACATCTGGAGATTCTGGCCCCTGATACTGATTATCTGGGGAATTAAAAAACTAGTTTATTGATTATATAAAATATGCAAGATCCTGGACTAAAAATGTTTCTGTTTTTCTCTGAGCTTTTGGGCCGCTCGGTCATCGACTCTGAGGGAAAATCTCTGGGGAAATTAGTGGACCTGAAAGTGAAGATGGGGGAGCTTTTCCCTATGGTGATCACCCTGAGAGTCAAGGAAAGAAGCACTAAAACTCCTTTAGCCTTAGACTGGTCCGAAGTCGAGAGTTTAAATGGCAATATCATCACTTTGAAACCGGAGGCAGAGAAGAAATTTAAACCCCTGGAACTGAACGAGGGGGAGATACTCCTTAAAGAGGAACTTTTAGATAAGCAGGTGGTGGACACTTACGGGGCAAAGATCGAGAGGGTAAACGACGTCCATCTCCTGATAGCAAATGGAGAGCTGCAGATTGTGCACATTGATTTCGGGATGAGGGGGATTTTCAGACGTCTGGGATGGATTAAGATCGTGGATTTTCTCACCAACTGGTTTTTCGCCTATCAGTTGCCGGAGAAGATGATCTCCTGGAAATACGTTCAGCCTTTAGCCAGCGACCCTCAGAAAAAGAATCTGATACTTAACGTTACCTTAAGGAAACTACACGAACTCCATCCTTCTGACCTGGCGGACATAATTGAGGATCTGGACCAGGGGAAAAGAGCTACGGTCTTTAAATCTCTGGACACCCAGACTGCCGCCGAAACCCTGGAGGAAGTTGACCCAAAGCTTCAGGCTTCTTTGATCGAGTCTGCCTCAGAAGAAAAAGCCTCCGATATTTTAGAGGAGATGGCACCGGATGAAGCCGCAGACTTTCTGGCTGACCTGCCAGAAGAGAAGAAAAGCAAGCTCATCCAGACCATGGAAAAACCTCACCGCGAAAAGTTAGAAGAGCTGTTGACCTTCGAGGAAGGAACTGCGGGAAGTATAATGACCAAAGATTTTATCTCTATACAGGAGGATAAGACTATCAGCGAGGCAATCGACGAGTTCAGAAAAACCACTCACCCTTTGGAGACGATCGCATATCTTTACGTTACCGATAAAGAAAATCATCTGGTTGGAGTGTTGACGGTAAGACATCTCCTCTTGTGCGTTAATGAGGCGCCCTTATCCAAGCTCATGAACACCCATTTGATCAAGGTCAAGCCGGACGAGGACGTCAAAGAGGTGGAGGAGATTTTTAAAAAATATAAGTTTATGGCAATTCCGGTGGCGGATGAGGAAAATCATCTTACTGGGATAATTACCCTGCGTGATGCTGTGGAATCAAAATACAAAGAATTTTAAACCAACTTATTAGTTGCGTCAGGAGCTACTCCTGACGCCTGTTTCTGCTGTCAGGACTGAGGTCCTGACAGAACATAAAAGAATTTTGAAATATCAATTGGAGTATAAACCTTTAGGGACTGTTGAAAAACTGTAATCAGTAGAGTGTCATTCTGACCCCGCCTTTGGCGGGGGAAGAATCTCCATATCGCTCAAAGAGATTCTTCGGTCGTCCATTTGGACTCCCGCAGAATGACAGGGTGGATTTCTTTTCAACACACCATTCAGGTTGCCAAAGAAAGGCAAAACTTTAGCTCCAAATAATAAATTCATAGAATATGAGAGAGAGCTTTTTTAAATCTCGCTGGAAAACCCTTCTAATCTTCCTGGCAGTAGTGGGCCCAGGGATTATCACCTCCAATGTGGATAATGATGCTGGCGGTATAACCACCTATACCCTGGCAGGCGCCAATTACGGTTATGGTTTACTCTGGTCTTTGATTCCAATAATGGTGGTTTTGGTGATAATCCAGGAGATGAGCGCCCGGATGGGGGTGGTAACCGGTAAAGGACTTTCTGACCTTATTCGGGAAAGGTTCGGCGTTAGGATCACTTTTTATCTTCTTCTAGCAATACTCCTGACTAACTTTGGAAACGTGATTGCAGAGTTTGCCGGAGTGGCTTCAAGCCTAGGGATTGTTAATGTTCCCAAATATGTCTCAGTACCGTTGGCTGCTTTTGTTGTCTGGCTTCTGGTAGTGAAAGGGACTTACAGGTCAGTGGAAAAGGTCTTTTTATACGCCTGTTTATTTTATGTAGGCTATATTATCTCTGGTTTTTTAGCCAAACCAGAATGGGGTTCAGTCAAAGACAGCCTGCTCGTTCCAAAATTGGAGTTTTCAGCCGGACGCTTGGGCATGCTCATGGGACTGGTGGGAACGACCATTGCACCCTGGATGCAGTTCTATCTGCAGGCCGCAGTGGTAGAAAAAAATATAAAAGTAAAGGATTACAAACATTCCAGAGCTGACGTCATTCTGGGAAGTTTTATTGTTACCATAGTAGCAGGGTTTATAATCCTCACCTGTGCGGCAACGCTTTTCAAAGCTGGTATTCCAGTCAACAATGCAGCAGATGCGGCTCTGGCTCTGAAACCCTTAGCTGGAAGGTATTGCTCATACCTTTTTGCCTTCGGGCTTTTAAATGCCTCTTTATTTGCAGCGTCCATCTTACCACTCTCGACTGCTTTCGTAGTCTGTGAGGGGATGGGGTGGGAGAACGGGGTGAATAAGAAATTCTCCGAGGCACCCCAGTTCTACGGGCTTTACTCACTTCTAATTTTCTTTGGTGCCGGGATTATTCTTCTGCCCGGAATTCCTCTTTTCCCGGTGATGTATATCTCCCAGGTGATAAACGGGATCGTCTTACCAGTTCTTTTGATCTTCATCCTGGTTTTGATAAACGACAAAAAGCTGATGGGGGATTATGTCAATAAAAGAGTTTATAATTTCCTCTCCTGGGCAACGGTGATCGGCTTGATTTTGCTGAGTTTTGGTTTATTGATCTCAATGCTCAGGGGATGAGTATCAGATTAAGCTACAAATCACAGAGGTCGTAGTTCGTAGCGTCGGGCTTTATGCCCGACATTTTTTAGGCATTTACCAGTAGAGACGCATAGCCATGCGTCTCTACATTTTTAAAAAAAAGTATGAATCACACCTTGAGGCGGTAGGGGCGTATTGCATACGCCCCTACAACTGATTCCCTGCAAAATGTCGTTCTTAAGTAAAAAAACATGCCCAGGTTGGGGGCAACCCGGGTCTACCGGTTCTGGGATTGGTGGAACAGGCATCTTGCCTGTTCAATCGGAGAAGGTAGCGACGTATTGCTCTTTGTCTTCGCTCAGAACCGTGAGCCGGTTGAACTGCAATACGCCCCTACCGCCTAAATAAAATGGGGACAGCTTAGATTGAGATAACGTAGGGGGGCTAGGGAAAACGCTACCTCAAATGGCTATCCCCATAATCAAAAATCTTTATGTCGTTTTAATCTAAGTCATCTGTGTTTATTACCGATTGGATTTGCCCCGATGCTTTTTACAAGATTATCGGGATAAATCTAAAATCCTTTAGTCAGAAAGAGTTTTTAAATCAAATCATCTTTTAAAAGTGGAGCCGACGGGGGTCGAACCCGTGACCTTTTGACTGCCAGTCAAACGTTCTCCCAACTGAACTACGGCCCCGGAAAAACAAGGCTCAAGGGTTTAAGGGTTAAAAGGTTCAAAGTTTAAAGCCAAAAAACAAGAACAATAATAATAACTGGCGAAGAGTTGTCAAGGAAAATCTGTCAAGATTTCTCTACGTGGTAGGGGTACGGCAGTGTAGGGGCGACCCGGCGGGTCGCCCCTACTGGTTACTTGGAAGTGAAAACAGCCTGGTCGATTTTGGTAGTGTCTCCCAATACCCCGAAATGGATATCCTGGATGTAAGCTTTAGCAGCAGATTCTATGTCCTTCGGGGTCAACTTTTTGGTTTCAGCAACGAATTTAAAACTTCCCTGCCAGCCTATTCCGGAGATCTCTCCTCTGGCCAAGAAATCTGCCTGGGAGCGATTTGTCTCCAATCCCAGATAGTAATTAGTCAGAAATACATTTACGGCATCAATGAGCTCTTTCTGGGAAACTGGATTAGACTGGAGTTTATCTACCTCTCTTAACATCACTCTCATAGCGGAGTCCGGATCAACTGTGGTTATGTAGAGGTATCCGAAATTGGAAAGCCGGCTACTCATCCCGCTACTTACAGCATAGGTAAGGTTCCTTTTAGTTCGTAGCTCCTCAAACAGACGGTCGTCCAGGATGGATAAGGCTATTTTCATAGACGCATAGTCGGGCTGGGATAAATTGGGCACATGATAAAATCCCATGATGTAATTGGTAGGGAGTTTCTTTTCAACTATCCTTAACTCAGGCCTTTGAACCTTAGGTGCATAAGGCGGCTGGTTAAATCTAAAATCTCCTGCCGGAAGCTGGGAAAAGGTTTTCTCGATTTTTATCTTGAGTTGACTCTCATCCAAATTTCCCACGACTACCAGAAGTAATCTGGAATTAACAAGATTATCCTTATGGAAGGTTTTCAGCTCCTCAGGACTTATCCTGGCAAGAGATTCCTCTGTTCCCCGGATGCGGTTGTAATAGGGATGGTCAACATAGAAAAGTTTTTCAGAGATTTGCTGAATGTAGGGATCAGGGTTTTCCTTCTCATTTTTAGCCGCATTGATCATCTGCTGCCGGACTAAGTTGATCTCCTTTTCAGAGAGAGCCGGGTTCAATATCACGTCTGAGAAGATCTCCCACGAACGGTCAAAATAGTCGGTGATGCATCTTAAACTTAAGGTAGAATAGTCGCTGGAAACCTCTGCCCCTATCTGCGAACCCATTCTATCCAGCTCCGCGCTCAAGACGTCCTTAGGAAAGTTCCTGGTTTCTCTTTTGGAACTGTTCAAAAGAAAAAGCTCTATCCCCTGGGTTGAATCGGATAAAAGCTGGGCTCCACCTTTAAAATATAGATTGGCTGAAACCACCTGGTTAGTGGGAACTTTCTTGAAGATCACCTTCAAACCGTTGACCTCAAAACTTACCACGTCCTTCTGGGCTAAAAGAAGCGGTGGTAAAAAAAGATAGACTGCAAGGATTATAAATGCCGGGATGAAAAGATATTTTTTCACAGTAAATCCTCCGGTTTTAAATTAATCTTGGATTGGTTCTCAGAAGAAAGCATCACCCCGATGACGTAAGGTTTGTCTTTGATATAAGCGTCCACATATTTTTTTATATCCGCACGGGTGACTTTCTTCAGGTTGTCAACATAATTTAAATAATAATCTATTCCGGCACTGCACCACCAGAAGCCCAGGTTCAAAGCAAACTGGCTGCCGGTCTCCCGGGTGTAAATATCATCAACTGCCAGTTTATTCTTCGCATACTGCAGAAGGTCGTCTGAAAAGTAATCGTCCTGCTCAAATTTAGAGACCTCCTGCATTATGGCTTTGTTAAGCTGGAGGAGCTTGTCCGGAGTGGTCTGAGCGGTGATTTGTATAGGGCCAGTGTGTTCCTGAGTGTAATAACTTAGATTGCAGAATAGAGCCAGCCCGGTTTCCACTAAATTTTTTTGAAAACTTGAGTTATCCTGTGACAAAATGTAAGAAAAAACATCTGCGGCATAGGTGGACTTGAGATCCTTTGAAAGGCTCGGCCCCTGCCAGGCGATTTCCAGGGTGACCGTTTTCACCGGCTGGTCAACTATCTCCGCTTCGCTTTTGTTCAAAGGAGGGTGAACCGGTATAGGATATTCCTTAAAAGGATCAGGTCCTTTTTCCCAGGAGCTAAACAGCTCCTTTGCCAGCTTGAAAATCTGCTGATGCTCTATGTCCCCTGAGACAATCAAGCCTGAGTTGTTGGGGATATAATATCTTTTCTGAATGGTCATCATCTTTTCAGGAGTGGCTGTTTTTATAATTTCTCTATCCCCGATGACATTTTTTCTGCTGAAATACTTGTACCAGAGCTTCTTTCCAATTGCCTGGTTAAGATGAAAGGAAGGGGTTGCCTCGTTTCTGTCATACTCGCCTAACACGACCTCCCGTTCTTTCTCCAGCTCTGCCTGGTTGAAAAGCGGGGTCTCTATGGCATCTTTCATAAAGACCAGTCCTGGCACCAGGCTGTCTTTGGAGAGGGTGAAATGATAGTTCACATACTCGGTAGAAGTGCCTCCATTCCAGACCATCCCTAATTCCCTCTGTCGCTCCATATATTTCTCCTGATTCGGAATAGCTTTGTTTCCCTTGAAGAACATATGCTCGTACAGATGGGAAAGTCCATTGTACTCAGGTGGCTCGGTATAGGCACCATTCTTGACAGCTATGGAGATTGTTACCAAAGGAACAGTATGATTCTCAATAGCGATTACTTCCAGGCCGTTGTCCAGTTTTGCAGTGAAAATCCCGTCTTTACCTCTGGGTCCAGTTTCAGACTGAGCGTATAATAAGGAGAAAAGAAGAAAGAGAAAAAAAGAAAAGCACAAGAGAATCTTTTTGTAACGCATAAAACCTCCGACCGATTAAAAGTTTAACACCTTTTTATTTCTTATACTGAAAAATTCCGATTCCGGTTTCATAAACTTTCCAATTTTACAGAAAAAGGAGACGGGTGTCAACTCTAAAGTTAAAAAAAGTGAGACGTAAGATGTGAGAAGTGGGATGAGAAAGATGTGAAAAATCAGAAAGACCCAATCAGATGGTATGAAGATTCAGCCTTGACTTTTCTCGATCGGAGGCGCTCTTTTTTTGGATATATTAGAAAAAGAAAACTTGACAAGAATCGATAATTCGATATAATTGTGCCTTGGAACTTGAATTGATTAAGTGGTTGAGTGGTGCGGTCTAATCACTAATCACTCTTCACTAATCACTTCCCTCCCCGCCGGAGTGGTGAAATTGGCAGACGCGCCGGACTCAAAATCCGGTGAGGCTTAAACCTCATGTCGGTTCGATTCCGACCTCCGGCATTGAAATCAAGTTGGGAGTTTGGCGTTTGGAGTTTGAAGAAAGGTCTTTAAAAGACTATACTGGGACTGTCTACTGCAATCTGACTTTCTGGAGTATAAACCTTCAGGTTTTTGGTGAGATCGAACTAATCCGTTACACGTGTAATATGTCAGATACGGTTTTGGAGAGCTCGAAGGGTCTCGGACAACACCAGTTCAAATTTTTGCATGCCACGTGGCGTGTACTCATACCGAATATGGCGAATGTGACGTATGTCAAATGGAACGTCGGGATTTTGAGTTATTAGAATCACATTTTTACCTAGCGCATGACATATACCAAGTTCGTATAGCACATTGGGATTATTGTCCGTTAGATCAGCTATAATGTAGCGTGCGGTGATGACAGCTTCTCGTACATCCTCCATTATAGGCTTGATCGAAAAGATCTGATCGGCACGCGTGACTGAAATCCCTAATGTCTGACACACTTTGAAGATGTGGTCTTCGTAGATAGGACGAAGTTCGTCACGAAACGGCATCAGCACGAAACATCCGCCACCTCGTCGCCTAAGCGTTCCAGGTGCGATCGAGCTAAGAGAATCGCGTAATTTCTGGAACGTTTCTAGCGCTTCATCGAGTCTATCAGGAAGATTGTGTAGAACGACTATGTCTTCGCCTGCCCGCAATCGGCCATTTACTGCAGCAATGTCTAAGTAGTTGTCGACCATGCGCTTGTTAATAAATCCATCATCTGTCAATGACGCCTTCTCGTACTCAGAAAAGCGATCTTCTGCGATTTTTTTCCGGATTCTTCTCTTTAATTCCAGAATTTCGGGAGACATGTCATCTAGACAACGCGGATTGAGCAGGGATGGCCGTAAACCAGTCCAGAGATAAAGACACGATACGCTGTAACCGTAGGTAGCGCGTAGTCGTGCCGCTCCAAAGACTGACGTTAGTATAATGCCGTCATGATCGGCCTCAAGTGCATCTTCTATTGTTCGGGATTCAATTGCTGTATAATAGTCACCCCACTTCTCTATGTGGATAAAGTCATTTGCGAAGAGTTTCTGAAGAATGCCAGGATACGAGATAAAGTAATGCTCGAATCCTTCATCCTCGCCCTCCCTCATTGGTCGGTCAGTGTATCGCGGAAGCAAGACTATATCAGAACGTCGTTGCGAGAATAAAGAGAGCAGAAAGGTCGTCTTACCAGAACCGGACGGTCCACTTAATGTGTAGATACGTCCCATACCCGCCTCAAAGAGTAATAGCTTTTGACTTCCTTTATATTCTCATCTTTAATGGCTTTAGATTAGAAGACTCTCAATACAAAATGATTAGCCCTCTATATGTACCTCTAAAGTCAAGGATTCAGTTATGATGTCGACTCCGTATCTATCTATCAATTGCTAAAATAATGCAAAAATAGAAAAAGTCAAGTTGAAATGCTGACAATGATCCTCTTGATTGTTGGAATATCTTGGTTATAGTTTTTGAATGAGGAATGAGGTCCACGATTGCAGCAAAAATCTTACTGACAGGCAAGAAAATCCTTATGCATCAAACATTCACGTGCGTAAACCAAATATAATTTATGCTTAGGATATTTTTTGAAAAAGATTCTGGTCAAGGGATATTAGTAGAAGTAAACATAGTACCCTTCCTTTCAATTCCTCTGAGTACGAGGTGACTGTAGGTAATATAAGCATTTGTGTGTAAATCAGATTGCTTAGGGAAAGTTTAATACAATTCAAAAAATCCTTGACTCTTTTCGTATTTGTTGTATAATGCTTGTGACCCTTCGGGGTGAGGTGCAATTCCTCGATCGGTGGTAAAGCCCACGCGTTCCCCGCCAGCGGCGGGGGGACTGAGCTGGTGAAATTCCAGTGCCGACGGTTAAAGTCCGGATGAGAGAAGGGAGAAAAAAGGCTATAGGCAAAAGTCTATAGTCTAAAGGCTTGAGAATAACCCAGCCCCACCCCGAAGAAAGTCGGGGTTTTTTTGTCCGAGAAGCGGATCCGTTAGGATTGGTGGCTCTATGCAGGATGTAGATTTGATGAAATTAGCTTTGGGGCTCGCCCGCAGAGGTGAGGGGAAAGTCTCTCCCAATCCGATGGTGGGTGCAGTGATTGTCAACAACGGCAAAATAGTTGGCTCAGGTTATTATCGGAAATTCGGAAAGACTCACGCGGAGGTTAATGCCTTGAAACAAGCTGGCAAAAGAGCACAAGGCGGGACGATGTATCTGAATTTGGAGCCGCACTCTTTTTATGGAAAGACTCCTCCGTGCACGGATTCAATAATCAAGGCAGGAATAAAAAAAGTTTTTAGCTCGATGCTCGACCCAAATCCCAGAGTGAACGGGAAGGGGATTAAGAGATTAAGGGATGAAGGGATCAAAGTAAATTTAGGACTGCTGGCGGATGAAGCGAAAAGGTTAAATGAGGTTTATCTGAAATATATGACAACAGGAATTCCGTTTGTGATTTTAAAAGTTGCCCAGAGCCTGGACGGTAAGATTGCCACCCCTGCGGGCGACTCAAAATGGATTACTTCTGAGGATGCCCGCGATTACGTGCACCGGCTCAGAGGCAAGGTGGATGCGGTTTTGGTGGGGTCCAAAACCATACTCAAAGATAATCCGGGCTTGACTATTCGTGAGAAAAGAGGAATAAATCCCAAGAGAATTATCTTGACTACAAACGGATTTATTCCGCCAAATTCCAGAATCCTGTGTGATAATAAAGACGGTAAGACAATTGTCGTCGCCTCCAAAATCACTCCTTTTCTGAAAGGCTGCGGAGCGAAAATCTGGGAGATAGAAAAAACCAAATCAGACCAGATCAATCTCAGGAAATTCTTAAAAAAAGCAGGTCAGGAAGGGATAGCTTCGATTTTAGTGGAAGGTGGGCAAGAGACTTTCACCTCGTTTCTCAAGGAAAGGCTCGTAGATAAATTCTATTATTTTCTTTCTCCAAAAATCATAGGAGAAGGATTGGATACCTTTGGTGACCTGAAGATTGAAAGGATAAAGGATTCTTTGGAACTCAAAGATTTAACCCTCAAGAAATTTTATAAAGATTACCTTTTAGTCGGATATCCTGACTGGAGGAATTAAGAAATGTTTACTGGCATCATAGAAGAAATTAGTGAAATCAAGAAAATCACTTCAGGGGCTGAAAGCAGGAAATTGGAGATAAAGGCAAAAAAGATTCTGGTTGGTCTGCAGATCGGGGAAAGCATTAACATCAATGGTGCATGCCAGACGGTAATACAGGTCAAACCAGATTCTTTTGTAGTCGAGTCAGTCAAGGAGACTTTGAAAAGGAGCAATCTTGGCCTGCTAAAGAAAGGGGATAGGGTGAACTTAGAAAGGGCTTTGAAATTATCGGACCGATTGGGAGGACATCTTTTGACAGGTCACGTGGACTGCACAGCAGAGATCAAATCCGTAAGCTCGGATGGTGACAGTTCGATATTTAAATTTTCCCTGCCTCCGGACTATTCCGCATTAGTAGTGGAAAAGGGCTCAATAGCAATCGAGGGGATAAGCTTGACTGTAGCTGAATTGAAGAAAAGCTCTTTTACTGTTGCAATAATACCGTTTACCCTGAAGATGACTAACTTGCGAGATAAAAGGGCGAAAGATATAGTCAACCTCGAATTTGACCTTTTCGGAAAGTACGTCAAAAGAATGTTAGAGGAAAAAGAGATTAAGAAAAGTGAAATCACTGAGGAATGGCTGGAACAAAGACTTTAAAAGTCTAAAGGCTTTAGGCTAAAGTCTAAAGTCAAAGAAAGAAGTAAGATGAAGAGGTTAAACGTAAGACGAAAGGAAAAAAGCTACCAGCTACAAGCTATATTAAGAGTCGCGTAGCCGAGCCTTTAGGGCTTGGCGTGGAGGTCTAAAACCTCCGCTACGCGTTGAAAAAGATGGAAATGACTAAATTGAATAGCTATTAGCGAGCAGCGAAATTGAAAGAGGTGTTTTATGTCAGAGCTTAACTCGATTGAAGAGGCGATTGAGGATATAAAAAAAGGGAAAATAGTCATTGTAGTGGATGATGCTGACCGGGAGAATGAGGGGGATATGATAATGGCGGCTGAAAAGGCAACCCCGGAGGCGATTAACTTCATCTCCAAATATGCCCGGGGACTAATCTGCATTCCTCTTACTGGTAAAAGATTGGATGAGCTGAATCTTCACCCTATGGTCGGGGTGAACACAGCTAAGATGGGAACCCGTTTCACCATTTCTGTAGATGCAATCCGCAACACCACTACGGGAATCTCAGCCCATGACCGGGCGGAGACTATTGGGGCATTGATCGATAATAAAACTATGCCAGAGGAACTGGCGCGTCCAGGGCACATTTTCCCGATACAGGCATTAGATGGCGGGGTTTTGAGCCGGGCAGGTCACACCGAGGCGGCAGTTGACTTGGCCAGAATAGCAGGGCTTTATCCGGCAGGAGTTCTGTGCGAGATAATGGATGAGGATGGGCATATGGCACGACTGCCCAGGCTAAAAGAGATGGCTCAGAAATTTAACCTGAAGATTATCTCCATAAAAGACCTCATCGAATACCGGAGAAAAAATGAGAAACTGGTCAAAAGGGTAGTAAGCGTTAATTTCCCCACTCATTTCGGGAATTTCAAATTGCACCTATATAAAAGCTCCATTGACGAGCATCATCACTTAGCCCTGGAAAAAGGCGAGGTCAAAGGAAAAGAGAACGTTCTGGTAAGAGTTCATTCCCAGTGCCTGACCGGGGACGTGTTTCATTCCAAAAGGTGCGATTGCGGAGACCAGCTTACCACTGCCCTATCGATGATAGAGAAAGAAGGAATAGGGGTATTTCTCTACATGCGGCAGGAAGGAAGGGGTATAGGTCTGTCCAACAAAATCTTAGCTTATGAGCTGCAGGATTTAGGTATGGATACGGTCGAAGCGAATTTAGAATTAGGTTTTGAGGCCGATTTAAGAGATTACGGCATTGGGGCTCAGATCCTGGTTGATCTGGGATTGAGCAGTATCAAGTTGATCACCAATAATCCTCGTAAGATAGTCGGTATTGAGGGATATGGCTTGAAAGTGATAGAAAGAGTTCCTATGGAGATGGAGCCTACTCCGGAGAATTTAAAATACCTGGAGACCAAGAGGGATAAATTAGGACACCTGTTGAAGATAAATAATTTACCTTTGAATTGAAGATAAAAAAAATTAAAGGAGGTTTTATGCCCAAAACTATCAAAGGGGACCTGCACGCCAAGGATAAGAGCTTTGCTCTGGTGGTCTCGCGCTTTAACGAGTTCGTCACCCACAGGCTTTTGGATGGAGCTTTAGATTGTCTTTACCGCCACGGTGCAGATGAGAGAAAAGTCACCATCGTCTGGACCCCAGGCTCTTTTGAGATTCCTTATGCTGCGCTTAAACTGGCAGAAAGCAAGAAATATCATGCGGTGATCTGCCTGGGTGCGGTTATAAAGGGTGATACTCCGCATTATGATTATATCGCCAGTGAAGTGACCAAGAATATCGCCAGGATAACCTTGGAGACAGGTGTGCCGGTGATATTTGGGGTTATCACCACCGAGAATTTAGAACAAGCTATTGAAAGGGCAGGGGCCAAAGCTGGTAATAAAGGCTGGGATGCAGCACTCTCGGCAATTGAGATGGTGAACCTGTTTGAACAAATTTAAAAAAGGTCTATAGTCTAAAGGCTAAAGTCAAAAGCCGAAGAATCGTAGGGCGAGGCCGTTCCAATGGATCCAAATCCGGACAAGGTCTTGTCCACAGGATCCTGGCGAAGACTTCAGCCTTGCAACAAGGATATAAGAAACCCTGAAGGGTTGCCCTACGAAAAAAATCTAAATGCTACGACCTAAAGGCTAAAATATGGGTAAACGCAGAGAGGCAAGAGAGCTGGTTTTGAAATCGCTTTATTGCTGGGAGATAAGCGGTAAGAAGCCGGATGAGGTGTTCAGCGACCTTGTGTCCCAAATAGAGCTTGACAATTCGTCCAAACTTTTTTCCAGAGAACTATTCAAGAAAGTAATTGAGCACCAGAAGGAAATCGATGAGCTGATAAAGAAGAACGTTCAGCACTGGGATTTCTCCAGGATAGCAGTGGTGGATAAGAATATCTTAAGGATAGGTATTTGTGAACTTTTATACTTAGATGATATTCCAGTAAAAGTATCTTTAGATGAAGCTATTGAGCTGGCTAAAAAGTATTCATCTGAGGATTCCGGCTCTTTCGTAAACGGGGTTTTGGATGCCGTAGCCAAGAAGATTAAGAAAACATGATCTGGTTCTATCGCGTGGCGGAGGTTTTGAACTGATGTAAACGATACAAGGATTGTAATTGTAGGGGTTCAAAATTTTGAACCCCTACGTCTTTCTGAACAGGAAAAGATTGACAAATTTACTAAAGGGTGTATATTTAAAACTTTTGGAGCTGTCGAAGCATATAAAGGTTTAATCCTATGAGCATCATCCGCTGGTATAAGAAAGACCCGATAAATGTCTGGTTATCGGCATTGGTGTTTTTATTTGTTTTCTTGGTTTACCTTTACTGTATGGCACCCACTGTTTCTTTCTGGGATTGTGGAGAGTTCATTGCCTGCTCTTAT
>JALHSU010000127.1 GCA_022865345.1 Candidatus Zixiibacteriota bacterium | reverse complement strand
TGTAGGGGCAGGCCCCTGTGCCTGCCCTGGTGGTGGGCAACCACAGGGGGTTGCCCCTACAGATGATAAAACAATTATTCCGTGAATATGATTTGGCATCACCACGAATGCATCAGTATTAACACCTTGGTAATTTTGTGGCAATTCACTCCAAACCGATTGAATCATTTTCCCGATTCGGTTTAATCTCATTTTACTATTCACAATTTCTCCGAATAGATGTTTCCAATTATATGCACATACCGTCACAAAATACGCCCCGGGATGCGAATTATCATATTCTTTTAATCTGATGGATCGGCGGTGATGTTTTTCTTTTTCTGGAATTTCACACATGTAATCGCTTTATCGTAGGGGTTTGATTTATCAACTTCCTCTCAAAAACTCTTTCCAGCTTAAAGTCTTAATTCCATGATTTTTCGCCTTCCCAGTTGCCTTTGTATCCCTTTCGTCAATAACGAGGGTAAACTTTCGCTTCAAAGCAATTGCCATGGCGGCTGCTTCTCCATCATCTATACCAACTTGGCTTCTAATCCATAAATATTCTTCATCCTCTCCATTCTGAAAGGAAGTAACTACTTCAGGATATCTAATGAGAAATCTATGCAATGGAGATTGTGGCAGGTTAACTTCCTTAGCTATTTTTTCAGGTATTAAGATTTCTTCTCTCCGTCGTCGTAGATAAGCCATTTTGCCAGTTCTCTCTATATTTATTAACGAAGATGCGTCAAAAACATACTGAAATAATTTTTTCTGTATATCCATACTCAGTTTTAGCTCTCTCTTTGTTCAACTAATTCCATGGCTTTTCTTATGGGGATCTTCAAAGCGTCGGCAACTTTTCCATAAGAAATGTGTCCTTTCTTATAAGCCTCAATAGTAGTGTCCACAAATCGCTTGCCAAGTTGCCTTTCCCATGATGGGGTCTTGGGACGCCGAAAGTATTTGGGTTTACTTTCCATAATTCTATCTGTTAGTCCACTCTTTATTAGATTTAGATGCTCTAATCTATATCCCAGTGCTTGAATGCTAACACCCCATTTTGAAGCCATTTGAGCTAATTGTTTTTCTGATGGATTTCTTGAAAGATTTCGTTTTTCAAAATCTTCCCTTATCCCTCCTTCAGGTAGAAATAATTCTATTGCCATCTGGTTGGCTTTATATTCTAAGCCCCCAGAAGGTTGTCCAAATTGTAAGTGAACATAGCAAAGAGATGACCCATGGCTATAAAGAAGATGACACAGCTCATGAGCTAAAGTGAAATTTCTTCTTCCTTTTAGTTCTTTAGCATTGAGTAAAATACATGGGCCGTACACGGAATGCCAGAATGAAAAACCAGAGAAAGCGTCATCTGGAACAGGTAACTCAAAGATAAGAATTCCCTTATTTTCTAATAAGTTTCTCAAATCAGGCAAAGGTTTATTCCCCGCATCAAAGATTCTCCTAATACTTTGAGCAATTGCCTTCGGCGTGTCTGCTTTATCGAAGTGCGGAAGTTTAACTTCCCTTCTCTTATTTAGTAGATTTTCAAATTCGAAGACTGTTCGACATAATTCGTCAAATCTTGCCAGCACAATTTTTGTTTCTTTGGATAAATTTCTCAGAGTTTGTCCAGATTTTCCACGAAATTCTATTTTTTCTGGTGGATGAGGAGTTTCTCTTAAGAAATAATCTATCTCTCTGCCATAAAGTGCAGCCAAATCTTCAAGCTGTTTCAAAGTAGGTCTTGACTGCTCTTTTTCCCAATTGATTATATCCTGCGGTTTAACGTTTATCTCTTCTGCTATGTCTTCCGGTGTCAGCTGCAGTAGATCCCTTGCTCTTTTCAACTGAGCCCCAATAATAACACTTTTTTTAGATTCTAAACCATTAGTCATGATTTGCCTCTGTTCTCATTTCTAATAATTTTAGTTGAAGGGCTTGAGTTGTCAAACCGTTATTTAGGGCACAGAGTAACAATACACAAGCGCTTATTATTAACTTCTAAAACCTCCCACTTGGTAAACAAAACCATTCCCTCTAAAATCAAAGTACCAGAAATGCTCAGGATATTTACCGATATTTCCCTCTTCGTCTTTCCACTCAACCTTGAGAGATAGTCGTAATTGACGATTCGCATTCTCATCATTTGCTTCATTAACCATTGTATTGAAGTTTTTGCCTATTTGGAGTAATGGTTTTTCTAGCGGAAAATGACCTTCAATCGAAAATTGAGGTGTCAAATGCCATATGGTTTGACCCGAATAGTCTGGGCCTAAATCCGTATTTTGTCCGTATACTTGCGTCTGAACCCATACACGAGTTCCTGCGTAGCGATTAGTGGGATTCTCCACACCAATGCGAACATCCTTAGCTTCTGGTATATAATGAATTCCCGCCACTACTACGGGCTGTTCTTTTTTTACTGCGAGCTGGTAGGTGAAGTAAGTATACCAAATGACAGCTAAAAGAGTAAGTGAGAGAATTACAAAGGTCCCTCCCTTTAACCAACAGGCTGATAACGATATTATCATGAACAACAATACAATTACAGTTGCCACAAAAGAAATCAGTAAAGATATATTCTGCTTCCTCATATTCAATTGTCTCCTTTCAATTGCATTTATCTCTTGAAAAGTTTGATTTTCACAGTTGTTCAGGATAACTCACCTAATTTCCTCACATTTGGTGTATCGCCTTGCTAAATTCTTTCAAAACTCTTTCATCCCCTTTTTCTTCTAATGTATTTCCTATCACCACAAGATTCGCTCCAGCTTTTACTTTTTCTTTGGCGATTTCCGGGTCCCTTATCCCTCCACCGATTATTAAGGGAACGGTGATAAATTTTTTAACCTCTTTAATCAGAAAATCAGGCACAGATTTATCCGCACCGGAGCCTGCATCCATAAAGACTAATTTCATCCCTAAATATTCAGCTGCTAAAGCGTGCGCACAGGCGATATCCGGTTTGTTCGGAGGCATAGGCAGGGTGTCGGACATAAACTGGACCGAGGTCATCTTCCCGGATTCGATCAGCATATATCCTGTAGGAATCGGCTCTAAGCCGAACTCTTTTATCACCGGTGCGGCTTTCACCTGTTCACCGATCAAGAGATTCGGGTTCCGGCCAGAGATCAAGGATAAGAACAATACCGCATCCGCATACTTTGAGACCTGGTTGGCATTCCCCGGAAAGATTATCACCGGCAGCTTGACTTTTCCCTTTATCTTTTTAATAGCCTCATCAAAATGAGTTGAAAAAAGCAGACTCGACCCAACCAAGATCCCATCCGCCCCACCTTTTTCTGCTCTTAAGGCTAAATCGGAAATCTCTCTTGGGCTTAATCTGTCCGGGTCCAACAAAACTAAAAAACCCGCCTTTTTCTTTTTTATGACCCCTAATAACCTTTGATAAACTGTCAAATTCCCCTCATATTCAGAGACTGGAGTGTAAAGCCGTCAAGGGTCTTGAGACTTCAGCTTTACCTTTGCTTTTCGTCCCGCTTAGGCGGGACGAAGAGGGGTTGTTGGTCTGGAGACCAACAACCAGCACTTAAGCATTGACACGGTCAATGCACTCCAAAACTCCTCATTCCAACATCTTTTTAATTATCTCCGGCACCTTTGATAAAGCAAAATCTAACTTGGTTATATCCTTTCCACCGGCTTGAGCTAAATGCGGTTTCCCTCCACCGCTTCCGCCAGTCAGTTTTGCCACTTCCTTTACTATGTCACCGGCTTTTATTCCTCTCTTTATCAAATCGTCCGTCACCGAGGCAACAAAAGAAAGCTTATCATCCGAGACTGTAGCGAACACTCCGACTGAGGATTTCAGACTTTCCCGCAGAGCATCTGCTAAACTCAGTAAATTTTCCCTATTTCCGCTATCATCCCGATAAGAGATTATCTTTACCCCATCCAGGTCAAAACCATTCCTATACAGTTCCTTGATCTTGTCTTTGGCACTCCCTGCTTCAGCATGCTTTACTCTCTTTTCCATTTCTCTGCTGTTCTCCAAAAGCTCAGCCACTTTTTTGCCTAATTCTTCTCTTTTCACTTTTAGAATATTAGAGAGTCCCTCCAAAGTTTTCTCTTCCTCTTTAACCAATTCATAGGCACTCTTCCCGGTTACTGCTTCAATCCTCCTCATCCCGGCAGCAATACTTTGTTCTGAGATTATCCTGAACAAACCAATTTCACCCGTAGCTTTAACATGAGTCCCACCGCAGAGCTCCATAGAATATTCATCTACCTTTACAACCCTGACTGTATCCTCATATTTTTCCCCGAACAAAGCCATTGCTCCAAGCTTTTTTGCCTCATCCAGAGTTGTGATAAATGTTTTGACCTCCAGATTCTCCCAGATTTTCTGATTGACCTTATATTCTATTTTTTCTAGCTCATCCTCAGTCAAAGCCTTAAAATGAGTGAAATCAAACCTGAAGCTTTTTGGCTCAACTGAAGAACCAGACTGATGCACATGTTCACCCAGAGTTTCCCTAAGAGCCTTATGCAGAAGATGAGTAGCAGTATGGTTGCGCATTATCGATTCGCGGCGTTCTGTATCAATTTCAGCAAGAACTGTTTTGCCTATCTGCTTAGTAATATCACCTCTTTTTACTTCTCCCAAATGAATAATATGATTTCCATGTTTAACAACATGAGTAACTTCAAATTCAAAACCTTCATTAGTAATCACACCAGTGTCAGCTATCTGGCCTCCCGATTCTGCATAAAAAGGAGTTTTATCTAAAATAATACCTTCCTCGTTAACTATCACAAATAGAACTTTAGATTCAATACTCGGACGATCTTCATATCCCGTGAATTGTGTTGGAGGAATCTTTTCTAAGCTTTCTGGGGGTTTTTGAACGTTCCAAGATATTGAAAGGTCTTTTCCTACGGTTCTAGACAATACTCTATGTTTTTCTAATTCTCTTTTATATCCCTCTATATCCACGGAAAGGCCATCCTTCTCAGCCATAGCTTGAGTTAGCTCAATAGGGAAACCATAAGTAGCCTCTAAATTAAAAGCTTCCTTACCTAAAATTGTTTTGCTACCTTTTTTTAAAACCTCCTCTTTAACTACTTCATAACGCCCAATCCCCGAATCTAATGTTTCTTCAAATCTTTCTTCTTCAGATTTTATCCATTGAGAGATTAATTCTTTCTTATCCTTAAGATCAGGATAGACCTCGCCCATCAAGTTAACCACTACTTCTGAGAGCTTAAAGAGAAAAGGTTTACGTAAATTTAACAGTCTGCCGTGCCAAGCTGCTCTTCTGAGGATCATTCTTAGTACATAACCTCTCCCCTCGTTTGAAGGAAATGCCCCATCTGCAATGGCAAAGCTCAAAGCCCGGATATGGTCTGCAATCACCTGGAACGAGTCAGAATGAAGGGATTCCTTATATTTTTGTCCGGAGATCTCCTCTGTTTTTCTGATTATGGGTTGAAAAAGGTCAGTATCGTAATTTGAATCTACGTTCTGTAAAAGAGCGGTCAATCTCTCGAAACCCATTCCAGTATCAACAGTTTTCGACGGCAGATCAGTGAGCTTACCATTTTCATCTCTGTAATACTGCATAAAGACTAAATTCCAGACCTCGATCACTCTTCCACACCCGCAGTTCACTCCGCAGTCTGGTTTGGAACAGCTATATTCTTTCCCCCGGTCATAATGGATCTCCGAGCAGGGCCCGCAAGGACCAACTTCTGCCATCTCCCAGAAATTCTCCTTTGCATCGAACCTTAAAACCCTCCCTTTTTTGATATCCGTATTCTCATACCATAATTTCTCGGATTCGTCATCTTCCGTGAAAACAGTTGCCCAGAGTTTTTCCTTGGGAAGCTTGCACACTTCAGTCAAAAATTCCCAGGCATAAATAATGGCTTCTTTTTTGAAATAATCCCCAAAAGACCAGTTGCCCAGCATCTCAAAAAAAGTATGGTGATAGGTGTCTTTCCCCACCTCTTCCAGATCGTTATGCTTACCAGAGACCCGAATACATTTCTGAGACGAGGCAGCTTTGTTGTAATCCCTTTTCTCCAGTCCTAAGATGAGCTTCTTGAACTGGTTC
>JALHSU010000126.1 GCA_022865345.1 Candidatus Zixiibacteriota bacterium | reverse complement strand
TCCACCCCTACGCGATATCTGTTTAAATAACAACTCCTTCTTAAATATGATTGCGATTTCATTGTTCTCCACCTTATTCCCAATTTCTTTCTTAGAGCATTTTTTATAATAAACCGTTACCGAAATACTGAAAAACTACACTTGCGTCAAACTCTTCGTAGTCGCCCAATTTATTGGGCTTATTATCTGATAATTATCTTTCGTAGGGCGAGGTTCTTAACCTCGCAATGCGACCCTGTCCTACCCTACAGGGGTTTGCTCCGGATCCGTTAATAGGAAAATGGTCGCGCTACGAAAATGCTCGATGAATCGAGCGACTACAATCTTCCTCTCCCGTGAAGGAAGGGGGGATATGATTCTTTTCCCCTAAATTCTTATCTAAACCTGCCGATAAAATACTTAGTTAAGTTCAAACAATAACAATCATTTAAAGGAGTGGTTATGAGGAACAAAGCTTTTTTTGTTTTCGGGGTAATTATTGTAGCCTTGGTTCTGATTCTTTTCATTTCCGGGTGTAAGAAAAATTCCACCTCTCCCACCTCGGGCACTCAAACGGTTTTAAAAACATTCACTGCCCTTAAAACCTCTATGCAAACAGGAGATTCAAGCTTAGTCCAGGCAAAAGTGACTGATCAGAATAATAACCCCTATAATAACGTGCGGGTTAATTTCTCAGCCTCGCCTGTATCCTTAGGCTCCTTCAGAGATGTTTATGATATGACTGACACTTCAGGAACTGCCTCTTCCTATTTCGTATCTTCAGATACCGGCACAGTCACTTTGAAAGCAAAACTTACCAGCGGGGACAGCCTGACCACGACTTTGCGCGTAACTTCCTCTGGTTCCAGTTCCAGCGGCACGATTGCCAGCATAGAATTCAACACGCTCAGGCCTTCAATTCAGGTTAAAGGGACTGGTGGAATTGAGTCAGCAGTTTTGGTGGCAACTGGATATGATTCATTGGGAAATAAAGTAGGTGCTGGGAAACGAATAATTTTCCGGATTTTAAATGGCCCTCACGGGGGAGAGAACCTTGAGGATAAAGGCTATGGTCCGGATACTGCTTACACCATGGAGTCAGGCCAGGCAGTTGTGACCTTGAATAGCGGTACCATCTCCGGAACTGTTGAACTCAGGGCTGAATCAGGAACCATCTTCTCCAATGTCACCCGGGTGGCCATTAATGCTGGTCCTCCAGCTTATCTCTCCTTAGGAGCAAAACCTTTGAATATCCGGGGATGGGATGTAGTCAATGCTACCTCCGAAATTCTGGCGATGGTGAATGATATCTACGGGAATCCTGTTCAGAACGGTACCGCAGTCTATTTTGGAACAGAGGAAGGGATGGTGGATGCCTATGCTACAACTTCCGGCGGCTTAGCTACCTCAGTCTATCATTCAGGCGAGCCCAGGAACGATGGGTTAGCATATGTTTACGCCTCGACTGCTGGAGGGACTGTGTCCAACACCGTCCTAATCATCGTCTCCGGCCCACCAGATACGACCACATTCCTGACCTATCCTCTTTCTCTTGTTGCAGATGGGGTATCAAAAGGGGACGTGATCGTCAGGGTTGTGGATCTGAATGGCAATTTTGTGGTAGGGGGAACACAGGTTAAGATGGAGACGGATTTCGGAACTTGTGCTTCCGGGATTACTCAGGATGGAATAAATGCTTCGCTTTTTGAGACTGAGCTGGTGAGCCAGATATTGACCCGGGATTATTCCCCGGTTTCACCGGATGATGGAATAGGAGCGGTGTCAAATTTAACTGCCAAAGCAGACTGGTCCTCAGCAACGGTTCAGGTCAATTTCTTAACCGGTTTTGCCTATTACAAAAACTGCCTTATAGATATAGTGGCTTCTGTGATGTACGGAACTACTGAGCCTTTCACCGTTTTAATAAAGGATCGTTCAGGTAACCCCTTGGGCGGTCATTCCCTTTCTGCGACTGCCTCTTCAGGCACGATTTCAGGCTCGCCCAGTATAACCAATGGCTATGGTGAATCCTCAGGCTTGTTCTTTACTGCACCAACGGACACTACGATTAAGAGCGCCACGATTTCTGTAACTGACAATGACCCCAGAGGCGGAGGAATGGTCTTGACCAAGAAGGTCAGCCTGAGTGCGACTCTTCTGAAAAAGAAGTAAAATTGTCGACTGTAGAAAAAAAGCCTCCAGAGATGGAGGCTTTTTTATTTTAATACCCGTAGGTCGGACAAGGTGTCCGACCTACGATGGGCATTTTTATTTCTACTTTCGTTCTGGCGTGGTCGTCGGGTCCCCTGACCCGACGAAGAAGTAAAACTTGCCAGCTCAGTCCCGCCCGTTGGCGGGATGGTAAGCACGGGGATGAGAGGTGGTTTATTTTATCAACCCCAGCCACTCGCCGAAAATGAAATAGATCCTGCCGATCAGGAGAGACATACGGGACATAACCGTATAGCCGAAGGAGGCGCCAAAGGAGATCATCAGAAACCAGATGCCGACTTTGGCTCCAGCACCTAAGGCGCCTTTATGCTCTTTGGAGAAGAAAAAATAGATTAAAGAGGTGAGAACCCCAATGGTCAGAAGGATATTATTCAAAGAGGAGAGCCAGTTTCCGGTCCATAAAGGGAGCAGATTAGCGCGAATCTGAAGGATTAAATCGCCAGTGCTGTATCCTATGATGGCTATCCCGGCAAAGATTCCTATGATTAGAGCCATGGACCAGCGAGAAAGCCAGGCGAAATTTTTGGTAAACCGGGTAAAAAATAAAATCCCAAAGGCAAAAGGAATTATCAATATTAAAGACTGCCACATAAAGGCAAACCCGACCCGGGGGAAGGAGAAAAGGATATTCAGATCAAGCCTCATCAAAGGGTCCCACAAATTGGGCCTGAATACGTTGTGATATTCTAGGGAGGTCCAGTAACCGGCAGAAATTCCCACATAAAGATGCTCAGCAAACTTGTAAAAGGGGTTATCCTTATACAGGAAACTGAAACAGAACAAGGTCAAGCCGGCGGCAACCCAGGTTCCGATAAGTTCAGATGAAAGCATGTTCTACTGTTTCTCCTTTTTCATCAATTTCATTGAAAAATAAGCGATATTGCCTACTACTATAAAGAAGAAGATCACCAGGTGTGCTATGGACTGCGAATCCATGCCCCTTTTTCCCAGACCGGTAACGCCAACCATCTGTTCGTATTCGGCTGCGCCTTTCATCCCGCCCAAGAGACCTGCTAACTGCCCGGATTGCAGGTAGGGGTAAAACTCCGGCGCACTGACTGCAGTACAGCCCGAGGCAAGCTTTATGTGAAAACGGGACACGACCTGCAAAATCCATTCCTTGGTCCCGGGAAGGCCGCCGGAGATATTTACTATCATAGCCAGATCGCTGAAGTTCGTTACCCCCTGCATAATCGGCAAATCCGTGGTCTTATTTCCATGATAGTCTGTAGGGAATGTCTGAGGGATGGAGTTCCCCATTGAGACCATCACCACTTCACGCCCTTCCTTAAAACCTAAATTTACAAAATCGACCCCGTTCTGTTTGTGATACTCCCCAACTGCTACCAGGTTAAAAGCTCTTTCAACTAAAGGGGACCCGGTTGCCCAGAGCTGGGTGGAGATGATCTTGATGTTCTTTCTGCACATCTGCCTGAGTGCTGCCAGGTGCATAGGCCAGAGCTCCGGCATTGAACCCGGGTCGTAATCTGCGCTTAAAAGTACTTTGGAGCCAGAGGGTAAAGATTCTATAGAATCATAGAAACTCTTGACCGGAGCAGTGACTGAGAATTTTATGTTCAAGGGGAAAAAGAGAGGCAGGACAAGGGCAATTCCCACGAAGATAAAAATCACCCGGCGGTCTAACTTTTCAAGTTTTTCAAAAAAGTTTCTCATAAAGGAACTTCTGATAAACTAGTTTTGCAGGGCTGGTCCCGCCGTTAGCGGGACGTCTACGAGCTACGAACAGTTATGTTGTCAATTTTTCGTAGGTCGGGCACCTTTGCCCGACCGATAACTTCCACTGATTCGAAGACCTCATAGAAAAATCACTCTCCGCCCATATAGGTTTTCTCCAGTCCGATCAAGACTTTCAAGCCAGTGGAGATAGCACCAAGGGCCGCTCCTATCATTATGGCTCTTTTTGCTGCCAGTTGTGGCACGTTCATAATCCATTCGGTAAAAGGTGGGAACTCTTTCCAGACAGCTTCACCCAATGGCACCCTTCCGATCATCACTAAAACAGCAGTGATTCCTAATAAAGCTGCTTCCCAGGACCTTATCCTGAAAGCCCTGAATGCGGCTGACGCTATATAAAAGGCTAAAAGGGCAAACATAGTTGCTTGCATAGGATAAATGGCGTTCATAAAAACCCAGTTGAAGGCCGTTCCCTCTTTGACTCCCCTGAAAATCCCCAGATAGATCATCAAGATAAGTCCGACTATTAAAACTATCTTATAAATCCAATCTTTTCCCTTTCTGGTTATCACCTGGTAATTTATCCTGAAGATATTAGCAACCCCTAAGACATAGGCAAAAGCAATGCAAATTATAGCCCATTGGTTAACTACCTGAGCTACTGGCTGAAGCTTAGGGCTGAAGTAGTTTCCGATAAAAAAAGCTCCAGCCAAAAAGCAGATTATTACAGGGACTTCTCTACGCATGTATCCTTCTTTAGTAGGGACAGCCCTCGTGGCTGTCCGCTCTGGTAGGTCAGACATTCGTGTCTGACCTTGGGGAACAGACAAGAATGTCTGTTCTACCGGTTTTTGTAGCGGAAGGCTTCAGCCTTCCATTGTGGAAACCTGAAGGTTTCCGCTACATTTTTAATCGTCTCACTTCTTGCTTCTCGCCTCTAACTTTATGGAGGTCTGAAGACCTCCCCTACATCAAATTCCTAAAAACAAAACAAACACTCCGGTCAAAGCGATGACTGCACCGGCAATCGAATGGGTATACTTTTCCGCAAAATCAGTCTTTATCAATTTAACTCCAGAATGAGCTAAAAGGGTCTGGGTTATCATCATAAAAATCGTTACTATCGAAAAGGCGATTGAGATTCCCCAGATGCCGCTCCAGCCGAACTGGGTGGCTAAGAACATCAAAGGGATCAAAGGCTCACAGGGTCCCAAAACGAAGATTGCCATCAAAGCCCAGACCGTTATGGTCTTCTTCTGACTCAGTTTCTCCTCAAAATGGTGGTGGTGATGGCTATGCTTTTTTGCCTGTCTTAAACCCCAGAGGGCATAGGCCACTCCAAAACCGATTAAAAGGTAAACGGCGATCTGACCTCTGGAGCCTTCAAAGTTCTGCAATTTGGAAAGGGTTAAACCTAATAATATTCCGACACTTCCGAGTAAGATTGAGGAGCCGACGTGCCCGATTCCGGATAAGAAGGTTACCCAGGTCAATTTCCTTTTGGACCAGTTGGATGACCTTCCGATCATCACAAAAGGAACCCAGTGGTCAGGAGCTAAGGAATGAAAAAAACCGATGGATAAGGTTGAGAGTAATAAGATTAAAAATGAACCTTTCATAATTTTTTTTGTAGCGGAAGGCCTCAAGGTCTTGAGACTTCAGCCTTCCATCTTTTCTTGCCACATGGAGGTCTAAAGACCTCCGCTACATTTTTTCTTCTATCGTCTTACTTCCCTATGGGTCGTAAGGTTTTTATCGACTTACGTCTTTCGTCTAACCATAAAATGCTTGATAAATCAAGCAACTACAAGTAAAATATGGAAACCTGAAGGTTTCCGCTACACTTTTTCTATCGTTTCACTTCTTCCATCTCACGTCTTACCTTTTTTCTTCACTGCACGAAAAACCAGGAGGTAAATTTAGTAACTCCTGTGGTTTCCAACAAAACTCCCAAAAGCAAGATTATCATTATCAAAAGCTTGGCTAAATCAGAGCCTTTTAAACTGCCCAAGAGCTTCGGCTCTTTGGACAGATAAGCTGAGGCTGCAAAAAGCTCCTCTCCGATAAGAGTAAAATCACAAGCCACCACGAAAAACGGGAGCTGGTGGATATTGGCTGTTCCTGCTACCTGAATGGCTCCAGTTGAAAAGCCGGTTTCTGCCATAAGCAGAGATTCAGCATAAAAACTTCCGAACATGAAATTGGCCGCAGGTTTTTCCCGGAGCATTATCCCGTTAACCCCGCCCGCATAGGCGAACTGCTCGCTGGTGAGGAACCGGACGTTGTTAGGGTTATAGGCTTCTGGTTTTCCTGCCTTGGCATAACCCTGTTTAACTGATTCCTCAGCCACTGTCACTACGAAAGGCTGGCACACCGGAACCAAAAGCGGGACTTCATAAGCGGCGACCATCTCAGCCACGTTTCCCAGGATAATCATGCTGGCAACGGTCTGCAGGTTATCCATATCCTCGATCCCTGAGATGTATAAAATCGGCCTGCCCATCTCTGTTGCCCTGCCCACAGCCTCTTCTATAGCATCCAGCCCCGGGATTCTTCTTACAAAAAGAGATTTCCCTTTCTGGGCACGATTTATGAAATAAAGCACAAAGGCAAAAAATAAAGCCAGAACTATGAAAACATTAAGCCGGTCCTTATCAAACCAGGGCGGGGATGAAGGGTTTGTGCCTTGGGCAAAACCATCAAGGGAC